>JAICHE010000168.1 GCA_025922755.1 Nitrososphaeraceae archaeon | reverse complement strand
CATACAATTTCTTTTAATTTCTCATGAGAAGTAATTTTGAGTCATCACGTTTGACGGCGTTCCTACGTTTGCCTTAACTGACCATGCCCTAGAATTCTCATGCCGTCAAACAATTATTCTAAACAATACGCTTTTCAAAGATACTGGGAGATAAAATATCCTTGATAATTACTTGCAAAGGAACCAAAACTAAAGGAAGATTAGAAAAATGCGCTTTTTTGCATGATGGTAATTGGGGAGATGATAAACTAATTGAGCATCAGGCGTTTCATGAATCTCTATCCGATGACAATTCCTTTTGGTTGGGTTTTGATTCTTCTCTTTCGTTTGGGAAATTCAGTGGTCGTGATGGTAAGCAATCATAATTATCTAGTGAACTTCTCTAGTTATCTATGGAAGATAATGATGTTATAACATGGTCAAAGAATTATTTCCTAAAATGGTCAGATTTTACCGCAGACCCAAATCATTCGGCCTTTGAGGATTCATCTAGCAACATCAAATACCATCACACCTGGACTGTTCGTTCTGAAATGACAAATGGAAAAATCTTTTATTTGATTGACAGAATTAATATTTCTACCTTGTTTTTTCGACACCTCTCATGGGTAAGAAAACAAAATTCTTCAGATAATCTATTGAATCATGAGCAAGGTCATTTTGATTTGGCCGAATCTATTAAGACGGAAATAATACTAAGTATTGAAAATAAATTTCGAGACAAAACATTTCCTACACGAGGACAAAATGAAGAACAACGAAAACAGTTTGCAAGAGAAGACTCTGGAATAATGATTTCTGCAGAATTAGAAAAATGGCAAATATTTCTTACAGAGAAAAGACACCAATATGATATGGATACTGAGTATGGACAAAATCTTGAAAAACAATTGGAATATGATGAAATTTTCAAAAAACTCCGCAACTAAAATTTCTAGTTTTTCTGAATGATAATTGTGTTTTATTGTGGGATTTTTGCCTCGTTTAGGCTGTTTATGAAATTAACTAACCCTCTATAGTATTTTATGTGAAAATCAATATCTTTGATTTCTGTTTTTCTTAATTCCTCTAGCTCTGGACCAAAATCTCTTTTATCGGACTGAATTTGGTTTAGTGTGTTTTCATTGACCTCAATCATGTGAAAAAGGCTATGGAGAACTTCTCCTTTTGTAAGTGTTTTTTCGCACGATTTTCTAAGAAGAGTTTCAACCCAATCCATACTTAAAAAAAGGAAAATTTCTATATTCTACTTAGAATGTGAACTTTTCATGCTTTTACTCTAATTTTTTTAGTTATGAAATTTTTGCTATGATAATTTTACTCACTGCTTTTTTGCTTTTTTCTTTCTCTCAGTAATCTCTCTGTTTCGTTCTACGTCAGAATGAACTTCTACATGGGCGTACAAGTCTTCTTTTGTATCAAATATTTGCTCACAATAATAACATTGGTGCACAATAATACTTGATCCTACATAGATTAATCATTTTGCCTTAAATGTGCGAATAGAATAGAAATTTATTTCAAAAATAAAATAAAAAAAGGAATTTTTTCTGTTATTTTCCTGCGTCTTCTCTAACTTTCTTTGCTATGTCCCCAAAGGGGTCTTCATGCCATTGTTCTTTATTAAGAGATACCATTCCTGAATCTGACGTGAAAACTCCTTGTTCGGCTGCTGGAGCAAGAACCGCATCATCTTGTACATAATTTTGTTGATTTGAAGTCCCATATACAACTGCCCCCGCCAATGCTGCAACGCCTATTGCAATTCCAACATAGACCATCCATGTATCTGTCATGAAAGAAGATTTTTTGAATTGATATTAATCAAGTAGGACTGCTCTGAATGGCGATGCAATATTTTATTAAAAAACAGTCTTCATATATTCCTATATGCGTATTTTGTTCATTTTATTTTTGAACAGGACCTAAAATATTGGATTTTCAGATAATATTCATGAAAATATCTCAATCTATTCAAATAAAGGACTCTGTGGAAAAAATCTGGAATACCTTAAGCGCATTTGATGGGGTGGAAAGATATTTTCCCATAGTTACAAGATCTGAGGTAGACGGGAAAGGACCAGGTTCCAAAAGAACATGCAATGTGAGTATGGGAAATCAAGAATTTGAAATGTGTGAATCACTCCAATCTTTAGATGGTGTGAATTACTTTATGACTGTCAAGCTTTTGGATGGGCCAATCCAATTACGTGGAATGACATTTACCTATAATGTAATAAAAATCGATGATAACAAATCTGATCTGGTAATATTTACTGATGTAGAAAACCCTGATGCTGGATCTATGGCTAAAAGTATTTTTGCATTAATTGGGCAAGGGCTAAAAAAATTTCACGAGTTGTAAGATTTTCATTCTGACTCTATGGTTTTAATACCTATAAAAAATAGTCTTATTCCTGTCTCTTTTAGAACACTTTCCAAAAACATTTTCACCTAGATCTATCCAAAAAGAGATCTTATCAGAGATAGAAGACAAACTAAAGTCTGGATACAAAAAAATAATTTTATGTGCCCCCACGGGCGTTGGAAAATCTTTGATTGGAGCTACAGTTTCTAGTTATTTTGATAGCTCATTTACAGTAACTGCATCAAAACATTTGCAAGACCAATACATCAAAGACATCTCCTTTCTCAAACCTGTCAAGGGAAAACAAAACTTTCCTTGTCTAAAACTAATGAATTCAGAAAAAATGACCAATACAAGACGTGCCATGAGATGGGGGTTGACATGTGATAAGGGTCAATGCCAAGAGAAAGTTTCCAAAAACGGAAAAGAAATAATAGAAATTTGTAAATTTAAACCCACAATAAAACAAGTTGAAGAAAACAAGTACGAACCAAATTCGTGCCACTATTATCTCCAAAAATATGATGCTTTGGTCTCAAAGCATTCTTTGTGGAATTATCATGCATATTTTCAAATAATGCGATTTAACAAAAAACTATTTGAAGATTATCTTGACCGTAAAATATCTGTCTTTGATGAGGCTCACAAAATAGAAGATCAAATCATACAGTTTGTAGGTTTTGATATTTTCAGCGGTCAAATAGAGGAATGTGAATTGACCTCAGAACGATACGATTTTTCTGATTTGGATTCAATGCTGCAACTAACTGATGATATTGCTTACTCATATGCTAAAAAAATCAAAGAAATCAAACAAAGTCCTGCCTACCAAAAAGACCCTGACTATCAACTAATTACCAGATTAGAAAGGAGGTATGATAGGGCCGCTCAAGCAAAAATCGATATTATGGCAGACAAAGATAATTTCATCGTAAATGCACCGATGAAGGATTTCAATGGTAATTTCCGTAACATTTCATTAAAACCAATAGATGTTTCCAAGTTTACTAAT
>JAICHE010000167.1 GCA_025922755.1 Nitrososphaeraceae archaeon | reverse complement strand
TGAAATTGGGATAGTCGTAGGATTACTTGTTATTGCAGGATATTTGGAAGAATATTTGATTCAATTATCTCAAGGACCTCCAATGTAGAAAAGCAAATTCAAAAGTTGAAATAACTAAAAAGACTTTAATCTATTTCGTGTTATTCTTTTGGTTTTTCGTGTGATTTTTGAGGAGGATTCACATATACTTGATAAATATAATACCAAGGATCCATATTGATATTTTCCAAGTGCTCTTGAATGAGTTTTCCTTCTTCATGTGGTTCTTTAGGACTTTTACTCATCAGTTATTATTCTCATACTAACTAATAAAATTCTCGTTATCTTTGAGTTTCAAGATAAAATGGATGTATTAGACAGCATCTTGGCCCTGTTGAACGGTTCTGATGCGGATTACATCTTCAATGTCAGATACAAAGATCTTTCCATCCCCCGGTTTCCCTGTTGATGCATTTGATGCAATAGAGTTTACAATCTTGTTTACTTCCTCCTCAATGCATACTATCTCTATCTTCCTTTTTGGGACCAGATCATCTGCCTCATAATCTGACCCACTATCCCCGGTTCTTATCATTCCTATTTGATCACCTCTTCCTCTTACCTCATAGGTAGTCAAACCCTTAACCCCTAATTTTGTGAGGGTATTTTTTACTTCTTGAAACTTTGTATCCCGAATTATCGCTTCAATTTTTTTCATGAATATGTGGAGATGTCCTACGATAAAAACATCATCAAAGTATTTTTCATAAATGGCTCAATTTTTAAAAATTATTTCAAAAAAGCCAAGGCTTTTACAATATCTGTTTTGCTAATAATCCCAATTAAATTATCATTTCCAGATAATACCCCAGCACCATTGATATTATTATCCAAAAGAAGTTTTCCTGTTTTGGCAAGGTCTTCATCATATCTAACTGAAACAATGTTTTCGCTCATAACTTCACTAGCCTTGGTGGTCCCTCCAAAACCCGAATCTGATACAAACCCTTTTCTTGGAAATATGGCAGAAATTAATGGGTCAGAATTATCAATCACATCTTCTTCCTCACCTAATTTCAAAGACATGTTAAAGAGATCTCGGAAGGTAATAATGCCTACAGGTTTTTCCTCTCTATCCCTTAGAATAATTCTAGAGATTTTTTCATCAATCATTTTCAATACTATTGAGGAAAGAGATGAATCAGAATATTGCCATGCATAGTATGGAGTCATATATTCTCCAACTAATTTTTCATCTAAATGAGATAAAGCAAAGTATCGCACCAAATCGGATTTAGTAATAACCCCCAGCGCTTCATCTCCTGAAGAAATTACAAGTGAGCCAATACTGTTCTCCAACATCATTTGTGCACACTTAATCAAGGTAGTATCATCTGGAATTGAAATTATTTTATTTGATATCTCAGAAACTGGGATTTGATCTAACTTTCTTTCAGACACATCCGAAAACAAAAACAACCCCAAATCCTTTTCAGATACAATATGAGTTATTTTGCCATTTGTGGAAACTAAAAGGCGACTCTTTTTCTCATCCATAATTTTTTGTAAAACTTGAGCCAAATTTGAAGTGCTATCAATTGCAACTGGGCTGTTCATATACGATTTTACAGTGTCCATACCATTTTGCAATTTACAACAATATAAAAAACAAAAGCCTATTTTCAATAAGAGAATTCGATCAAAAGTTCCATTTAGCGACTAGAATGTAGAAAGAATCTCTCATCTCAAATCCAAGCAAAACAACAACCCAACCCTAAAAATGAAGGGAAAGGAATTGTTGCATCCTTTGACTTACTTTAATGATTCTTGTGATTGTTGCACCTTTTTTCCACGAGCTTTTGTTCTCAGTACAGCTTGACAGCATATACATCGAATTGCTTCAGTCGTTAAAAAAAGTCCACAGAACGTACACCTTTTCTGTCCTAGTTTATATCGCACCCTGTTTGGAACAGGCTCTGCCTTGTGCATCTCACAAATTCCTCTACATGTTCTCCCCATCAAATTTCACCTCCCATTTTTTGTCGGATTTCTTTTGCCCTATCTCTAATGGTCACAGCACTAATTCCGGATGCCTGGGCAATTTTAATTTGAGAAATTTTTTCATTGTTTGCAGTGGCTGCTAAATGTACTACTGCAGCTGCAATTGCCATAGGATTTTTGCTCGTGCTTATTCCCTTATTTTGCACAGCAGAAATCATTTTTAGGGCATCTAGACGAGTTTTATTTCCCACTTTAACGGCCTTTGCAACACGTTCAACAAAATCGATCGGACTGAATGTTTCAGGATTTATGTCAAGCTCCTGCATCAAAAATCTGCAGACACCTTGAAGATATTTTTTCTTTACATTTCCAGCAAGAGCTATGTCTTGAATAGTTCTTGGAGTGCTAGTTAATCTACATGCCATGTATACTGTTGCACACAAAATCCCTACGGTAGAACGGCCACTGAGGATTTTCTTTGCAGATGCCTTTCGAAAAAGGTACGCAGATTTTTCAACGACAGGTTCAGGAAGCCCAAGCTTCGTCTTTATTCCATCAAGCAATGTAAAAGCCTTGATAAAGGATTTTTGTTCTTGTCTGTATCTGCTGTTTCTATCCCATAATCTCAGCCTGTGAAATATTCTAGCATTCTCCGAAGAGAGACTCTTCCCAGTAGAATCTTTGTTGTTTTTTTGAATAATGGTAGATAACCCCATATCAGAAAGTTTTAGCGATAGTTTTCTTCCTACTCTAGTATTTGACTCATATTCCTCTTTTGAAAGACCGACCATTTCAGGTCCCAGTTCTACAGCCTTTTCTAAAATAACAGATCCGCAACTTCTACATGCAATTTCACCTGTAGACACATCTGTGATAGGATTAAGATTCTTACAGTTTTTCTCATGTATGACGGACATCAAATTTCATACCTCCTTTTTCTTTTGGAGTTATTTTTTTTGTAAAAAACAAATAAAGAACCACACATCTCACAAGAAATCCCAAACTCAGATGTATCCGGTTTAAGGTGACCGCATTCTACACAAATTCGAAGTCTTGAATTTGCCCTTAGTTCAGCTGGAGTATTATTCAAGTCAATTATTGGAGGGTTTAATTCGCTCATAATCTATTTTTGTCTTTAAAATATTTAAGATAGTGGTAAGAATTACTACTAGTGCTAATTTCTTTATTTAAAAATAAAAAGTGAGGTTAGCTAAGATTCAAAGGAATCGTCGCACTTCCCCATGGTTCGTTCACTCGAAACACGTATTCTTTAGAAGAATCGTATTCAAATTCTGTTCCGCCATAACCAATGTTTGGACCAAAGAACATGTTAAAGGTTCTATATTCACCTGGTTTTATGACCAGTAATCCACTGGTAAAATCAGTTGACGAGTATTTGTATGCCTTAAC
>JAICHE010000166.1 GCA_025922755.1 Nitrososphaeraceae archaeon | reverse complement strand
GTCTTGGGATAAAAGATCATATCTTGCAAGGTCTTTATGGTTCAATCATTATTGAACGAGATCCTCCTAAAACATACATTGATAGAGACATTGTAATTGTAATGTCAGAAATAGGTCATGATGTGGAAAGAAAAAGCAAAGGTCCTGTCCCATTTTACCTAATGAACGGTAAAGGAGTTCCAGGTGGAGAAAAAGCCTTAGAAGAAATTTTCAAAGAAAAAGGTATTGATGGTGTTGTTGAGCAATTCAATAAAACAATACCTGTCCACTACGCAAAAGTTGGTGAAACAGTTCAGTTCCATGTGATAAATTTGGGAGAGCAAATACATTCTTTCCATTTGCATGGGAACAAAATGTATTCCAGCACAAATAATAGGGGTGCTGTGATTGCATCTCAAACAATTCCTCTTGTACAAGGAACACTAGAGACATTCATTATAACACCTGACAAACCTGCAATGTGGCTATTCCATTGCCATGTTGTTGGTCATGCGGATGCTGGAATGATTGGCTTGTTTATAGTGGAAGAATAAACTTCTTCTTTCTTTTTTATTTTAAAATTTTTTGATATTAGAAAGGCGCATGAAAATTTTGTAAATTTAACATAATTATTGATTACATTACACTGTGAATTTATCGGGACATTCAACATGTTCATAATGATGCTCAGTGAATTTTTCTTGTACGACATAAATTACAATCTTATGTAATTCTCTGTCCTTGATTTCTTTGTGACATCTAAGACATCTTTTTGTTGATTTTGCCATAGGGTACCAGCGATCCAAAAAGCTACTCTATAAGGATCTGCGATCAGCTCAAATTGAGCAAAAATGACTCAAATTACACTTTTTAGTATATCAAATGCCTAAAGTAAGGCAGAAATATAGTAAGAAGGGGTTCTATCACATGGATGATATGGTAATTAAGCAATTAAGAAACCTATATGGCTTGAACCCAGATATTCCACATCTTGCATTTCAATTTCCAAGGCTTCCGCCAGGTCTTACACATCCAATGTTAAAAATCCATGAAAACCCAATGAAAAACAAATTTTCCCAAGATACGGATTCTTTAAACAAAAAACTAGGTGGATTTCAAAAATTATACCAACAACATGCATCTGGATTGATGAAGATGAATTCCTCTGCTATCATTCCTCCAGGACACCCTCTATTTTCTGAGAAAAACTCAATTGAATCTCTGAAAGCAGAAAATGATAAACTGCTAAAACAAAATCTGGAATTAAAGAAAAAAATAGAAAAAGAAAACGCTAATTAAAAATTAGAAGTTCAAATTTCTAGAATTAAGAATCCTTATTAATTTCCAATTTAACCTTCATTATGGTAAAGACACCAGCAGAAAAATGGAAAGATGCGGTAATAAAATATAGGAAACAATGCCAAAAAATTCTTCAAATATCTAAGAGTGTGCGATATGCTGGTGTGATTAACCAATACGGTAGAACAATTACAGGAATTGTAAGATCAGACATCAAACCTTTATTGAAATCTGAACAAGTAAAAAATGAATTTTTTATACTTTCCACTTTAATGAATTTAAGAAAAGATTCAGAAAAAGCCGTTGGAAAATTAAACTATGTTTTGTTAGAACATCAAAAAGTGTCTATTGTGATTTTACAAAAAAACAACATGACATTTTACATTTCAATGGACCAAAATGCCAAAGATGTAAATGAAAATATTTCCAAGATTAAAAAATTAATCTAAGCCGGGGTAAACCCGTGATATCCACCGGTTTGTTCGGCTTTGTCTCTAAAGATTGGTTCAAACAATGAAATTAGATATCCATCGGGATCTTGAACCACTGCATTTTTTCCAGCCTCTCTTTCAACAATGTCTCTGTAAATTTTAACACCTTTTTCCCGTAGTTCATCTAGTGCAGATTTTACGTCTCCTACTAGAAACCCGATGGTTATTCCATTTTCAATTGAACTACCAATATGTTCGGCAGTAAGAGATGCAGGGTGTAAACTCAAAAGTGCTCCTGATGTCCCTAAATCTACCCATGATCTTCTTTGATTTTTTATTGGAAGTCCAATAATTTCATGGTAAAAGGCTATAGATTTGTCGAGATCTTGAACGGCTAAAATGACATTTCCAACCTTCTTAATATTCACGATAATCCCTCAGTATCCGTATGTTAAATTCTTTGTTATTTACGTAAATAGGTTTGATAACTGTTTAGGAATTTCAATATTTTAGACCTTAGGTCGAAGGTGCAATCATTACAATTCCTGGTTTTTCAGGCATTATCTGAACCATCGAATGGTTATCATACAATCCATGTGTAATCTCTAATTCTTTTGGTATCTGACCACTAACTGTCACCACAGGATTTTCTGGAAGCAGATCGGTTGAAATGTAAATAATTATTCTGTATGGGCTGTCAAAAGAAAATAACATCATTTTTGCTTTTTCATTATATACAAAGTCTGAAATTTTGGCAGGACTGCGAAAGTCTACTATCCATTTGTTTGAGTCATTTTCCTTTATCCATATTGGTTGGACTAGTTCCCTGACTCCTTTTGTAGGATCATACACTTTGTACTCTTTTGCATCATTGATTTCTCTTTCTAATCCTCTATGGCAATACTGTCTTCCCTCATCATCGTCTATCAGATCACATAACTTGGAACCTTCTTCAAGATCATGGTTGGTGTGAAATGCAATACTTAGTCCTAAATTATCCCGACATTGTTGATAATCAAAAATACGAAGTTCCGATTCTGGACATATGGTTTGAATAGATTCTTCTAGAGAAGTTGAACGAGTCAACTCCTTATCAGTATATTGCATGAAAACGCCACCAACACAAATTGTGCCTTGATAAAATGACATCTGATCACATGCGTTTATGGCACTATTCAGATCATCCGAGTAGTAGTGCACTAACCCATGGCCTAATCCATGAACACATTTTGTATAATCTGGACTTCCAATAAAATCATTACAAATTGTTTTGTACGAACCTATATCTTCCCCATTTTCTTGTAAATCATGAAAGTACGATGCCATTACACCATGATAAAACCCACCTCTACAAAATGAACCGTCCATCTCTCTCAGGGTTTCATAAACATTCGGATTCTCTTCAAAGGCAGCATGTCCTATTTCATGAGATGTGAAATGACAATCACCTATTGCTCCTAATTTGGTTAATGTTAATGCCAATTCCAGCGTATCAACAGTATTTTCTTCTTTTGTTTCTAAATCATAAAATAATTGAGAATAACACAATAGCTTTGGAGTCTCATTGTCTAAAATTGCACATTTCTGAATGTCTGTCAGGTATTTCTCAGTTAGTTTTTGTGAAATTGGTATAGGTGTAGGATCTTCCAGATCAACAATTCCATCATTATCATCATCAGGGTCTG
>JAICHE010000165.1 GCA_025922755.1 Nitrososphaeraceae archaeon | reverse complement strand
CAGAAAAGGAGTAAAATCAATTCCAAAAGCAAACAGTCATTGGAAATTTTCCTTGCAAAGCAAGGATGTTGTCCTGGATGGTTCCAAAATGGAAAAAAGGCCCTTTGACAGATTAGGAGGTAAAGCATGACTCAAAATATCGGACTAGATGTAAAGGTACCTTCAAAAGAATGCCAAGATATTCACTGCCCATTCCATGGAAGGTTATCAATTCGTGGAAAATTATTTGACGGTAAAATTACTGGAGATAAGGCAAGACAAACCGTAACTCTCCAAAAAGAGGCACCAGTGTACTTTAGCAAATTCAAAAGATATGCAAGAAGCACCAACACCATCCATGCACACGTTCCAGGATGCATGGAAGTAAAGTTAGGAGACCATGTGCTAACTGCAGAATGTAGGCCTATTGCAAAATCCGTATCATATGTGGTCGTGGAGGTTAAAGAATAATGGCAAAACAAGCAGGTAAAGGAGTAGCAGAATTCCGACCATATGTAACAAGATCAATTCCAGTTGGTGCAAACATAGTTTGTGCAGATAACACCGGCGCTAAAATTTTAGAGGTAATCAATGTAACAAAGTACAAGACTAGAGTTTCCAGACTTCCAGCAGGCGGAGTAGGAGACTTTTGCAATGTTGTTGTAAAGAAAGGACCAGCAGAGCTAAGAAAGCAAGTATACGGTGCAGTAATTATCAGGCAAAAATATGCAGTTAGAAGATTAAACGGTGTAAGAGTTTGTTTTGAAGACAACGCAGCAGTCCTAATCACTCCGGAAGGAGAGGTCAAAGGAACAGACATCAAAGGACCAGTAGCCGCAGAAGCTTCAGAGAAATGGCCAAGAGTAGCTAACTTGGCATCAATGGTGGTATAAAATGAAACCAACTAAAATGAGAAATCAAATGATTTATCGTGCCTCTCAGGTAACTAAAAGCAAACAAGTATCAAGTCCATTATCAAAAGACCTCAAAAAAAAGTATTCTAAAAACAGCGTTCGTGTTGTTGAAGGTGATACTGTAAAAATTGTAAGAGGAGAATTCAAAGGAGTTGATGGAAAAATATCAAAAATATCAGTTCAGGAAAGTAGCATTGCAATTGAAGGAGTAAAGAAAGAAAAAACAAAAGGAGACAAGTTTGATGTGCATATTCATTCATCTAATGTCATAGTTACTGGTCTTAATTCTGACGATAAATGGCGAATGGCAAAACTAGAAGGCAAAAAACCATCTTCAAAACCAAAAGATACCTCGTCTAAAACAGAAGAAAAACCAAAAGAAACTACAACTAAAGAAACAAAAGTAGAAAAATCAAAAGAAAAAGAGGTTAAAGAATAATGGTAAGCATCGCAGGTAGTAAAAAACTCAAAAGACAAATGGCACCTCAGTTTTGGGGAATTGATAGAAAAAGCAAACGTTTTGTAGTCACAGTCAAACCAGGTCCACACAGAAAAGAAGCATCCATCCCAACTGCGGTATTTCTTAGAGACACACTAAAAATCGTAAATTCACTTAGAGAGGCAAAGACCGCAATATATGGTGGAAGAGTAAAAATTGACGGAGTTGTCAGAAAATCACTTCATAACGGTATAGGATTAATGGATGTTGTAGAACTACAAGATGTTTCAGATGTCTACAGGTTAGTTCCAACCGATGGAAAAATTTTGAAACCAGTAAAAATTAATGAATCTGAAAAAACTAAAAAAATTGTCAGAATAACCAGTAAAACTACAATTAAAGATGGAAAAACACAAATAGGCTTTCACGATGGGCGCTCTATAATTTCAGATACCAAGGTAAACGTAGGAGATAGTTGTTTGATTCAAATTCCTGAACAAAAAATACTCGAAGTTTTAAAGTTAGAAAAAGATTCACATGTACTAGTTACACGCGGAGTTAACGCAGGACAAATTGGTAAAATCGAAACACTAGAAGAAGGATCATTTATCCTTCCAAAAAGACTCCTGTTAGATTTGGAGGAAAGAAAGATCGAAATTCCAGCAGACGTCGTGATTGTAATCGGAAAAGAGGAACCAGTTATTCAAATAAAGTGATACCATGTCTCAAACAACAGAAAACCCAATGCGAAAAATATCTCTAGAAAAGGTAGTTCTTAACATGGGATTAGGAAGATCAGGGGATGTAATCCAAGTTGCAAAAACAGCACTTGAACAAATTTCAGGTAAAAAACCATCAGAAAGAGAAGCCAAAGAAACCCAAAGAGATTGGGGGATAAGAAAAGGGGAACCCATCGGTGTTGCAGTTACAGTAAGAGGAGAAGATGCAAAAGAATTACTAAAACGTCTTTTTGAGGCAAAAGGTAATCAAGTTAAAGGAAAATCATTTGACAACTTTGGAAATTATTCTTTCGGAATAAACGAGCATATTGATATTCCAGGAGTAAAATATGATCCAAAAATTGGAATTTTAGGTTTAGGTATTTCTGTAACACTAACAAGACCAGGTTATGGAATCAGAAAGAGAAGCAAGCATAAAGCAAATGTTGGAAAACACCACATAATTAAGGCCCAAGAAGCAAAAGATTATCTAATCAAAGAGTTTGGAGTGACCGTAGTATAATGGCAAAAGATAGAACTTATGAATTCACGGGAAGAAAAAAACATGATTTTGGACGTGGTTCAAGATGGTGTAAAAGATGTGGAGATTATACAGCAGTAATTCAAAAATACGATTTAATGTTATGCAGACGATGTTTCAGAGAAGTAGCAGTGTCTTTAGGATTTAGGAAAAATCAGTGATAAAAATGCCAGCGACAAACATTTTAGCAAATCTATTTGGAACAATTTACAATAATGAAACCAGAAGAAATAATGAATGTATTATTCTTCCAACTTCAAAATTAGGAATCGAAGTTCTCAAAACACTTCAAAAAGACGGATACATTGGAGAGTTTGAACACATTGATGATAAAAGAGGTGGAAAATTCAAAATAAAATTACTTGCAAAGATTACCAAATGTGGGGCAATCTCACCACGATTCAAAGTAAAACAAGACGAGTACAATAATTGGGAACAGCAATACTTGCCTGCATATAATAGAGGAATGTTGCTTGTAACTACAAATCAAGGAGTAATGTCACACCATGATGCATTATCTAAAGGAATTGGAGGATTTTTGATAGGATATGTCTACTAAGCAATTTCAAGAAACAATAGAAATTCCAGAAGGAATCAACGTCACAGTTGACAAACACATGATTGGATTTCAAGGACCACTTGGAAAAACCTTCAAGAGTTTTAGAAAAATTCCAATTAATGTAGAGGTTGCAGATGGCAAAGTTACTCTAAAAGCATTAGGTACAAGAAAAAGAGATTACTCAATACTCCACACTTCACGTTCTTTGATTAGAAATATTTGTGAAGGACTAACTGAAGGATATACAATTAAAATGAAAGTAGTTTATGCTCACTTTCCAATTACT
>JAICHE010000164.1 GCA_025922755.1 Nitrososphaeraceae archaeon | reverse complement strand
GAAATTTTTGATACTGCTATTAAAAATTTTGTTGTCAGTACTAATCTATTACAAGTATCTCTTTAATACAAAAATATCTTGATGCATTACAATGACTAACGACAAACAAACAACTTCTAATGTAATCAGTGCAATGATTCTTGGTGCAGTTTTACTGACCGGAACTTTCACTATTGCACTTCCATTCCAACAATCCTATGCATTCACCTCAGGTGATAGCATCTTTGGAATTGAAACTACATTCGGTGTTGGATACATCCAAGAGTACAATGCGACAGGATCTCTTGTAAATGAATTTCAGCCAAACTGTGTAAACCCAGATAACCAATGTAATGGACGAGGTCTTGCCTTTGATGGTGTAGATCTATGGTATTCTGTAGTTAACGGTACTGGGGCATATACCGGTGATGGATTGATTCACAAAATTGCAAGAACAGGTGGCGCTGATATTACTACCATTCCAGACCCATACGGTCCTAATGGAAGAGGTATCGGTGCACTAGACTTTGATTTCAATACCCATTCACTATGGGCAATAAGCTATATTCCTGACAACGGAGTATTTACAACTGGAAATCAAACAGTGTTCCAACTAAATCCTGCCGATGGTACTGTACTTGCCAGCTGCGATGTTGAGAAGACTACAGGCGGCGCAGGAACTGAAACCTTAGCACTCGATCCTAATGGAACTACCTTTTGGACAAATGCTGGGGAACCAGAGGATTTCGTAGATGAATATGAACTTCCAAATGCAGTAAATCAAGGACAATGTGTTGCCACTGGCAATTCCTTTAATCCAACAAGTGTTCTAATTGGTGGATTGGACTTTGATTCTTCTGGAAGCTTCATCAACACTCCTGTTGGAGGCTTCATGTATGATTTAGGTTCTGACCCAACAGCAGCACCTGTAGATAGCTTTACTATCACAAGAGCTCTTGAGGATATCACAATAGTCCCACCAACAGGATGCAGTCCTGGATTCTGGAAGACTCATACTGATGCTACAAAGTATCCAAATGCATGGCCATCAACAAGCTATGCTCCAGGTGATGACTTTGAAACAGTATTCACTACAGATCTACCAGCTCAATATGGTACACCAACATTAGAAGATGCATTAAATGCTCATGGCGGAAACAAAGTAAGCCAATTGCTTAGATTTGCAACTGCTACATTGCTTAATGCAGACCAACCAGACATACAACCAGAAGAAGACTACGATGAAGCAGCTGAGATAATTGCTATTGTTTCAGCAGTTGATTGGGAAGACAAAGATTCAATAAAATCTGCAATCGAACAACTAGCTCCACAAACAGACTTCTTGTGTCCAATATCAGGACAATAGATAATCATACCTTTTCTCTTTTTTTTAACATTGTAATGTTATTAAGACTAGAATTTTTTGGAAATAAGTTTTGAATCTATCAAGACTTGATTCAAATTTGTCCTCTAACAAGAAATGACTATTCCTTTAATTTGTCTGATTATTCTTTCAGGTTTGACTGTCCATTGAAATTTTTGTGTACAACTAATATGAAGGTGATAGGAACGTGGGGCCGACCGGAATCGAACCGGCGACCTACGGGTCACTACAGCTCCAAACTTACATCATCCGTGAGTCAGTTTAGCTTAGTTTACCTCTGGAGCCCTTAGCGGTGATCGTTGTAGATACTGTCGCCCTACCAGGCTAGGCTACGACCCCACAAAAAAGATTGAAACAGACTTGAATTTTAAGTTACTTTAACCAAGATTTATTTGAGATTAAACTGATTTTAGAATTGTAAAAAAAATCATGGTTAAACCAATTATTTTAGCAGCAGGTGCAATTCCAGCTATTGTTGCATTGCTAATCTCTATTCCATTAATTACAAAACCTGACATTCCATTTTCTGCGGCAAATCCAAATGATACAATTGAAATTGAATACACAAAACATCAATTATCCAAAATATCCTTTGGAATTACAGACAAATTGTCATCTCAAAAAACAGAGATTCTCCTAATCAAAAATAATGGGGATGTAAAATATTCCGTTACAAAGGAGGGCTACCCGCAACCTGAAATCGAATCTAAATTAAGTGAAGAACAACTCAAAAAGTTAACAGCACTAATCAAGGAAACGGGATTTATTGCAATACCCTCTGAATCCTTTCCGGTCAAAGATGATGTAATGCAATACCAAAAGTCAAACGTAAAAGTCACTTTGAATGGAGCAATTAAACAAATACATTGGCCACAACAAAATGCTACTGAAAAATTCATTCCTCCAATTATTACTATGGTTGAATCTGAGTTAGATGAAATTGTAGAACAGATTAGTGAATAGGTACAAATAGTCTCAGAGAAGAATTAGATTATGCTGCCATTAGCAGGTGATAGGGAAAATGCCAAGGGAATAGTTTTTGAGACATCTGACTCTAATGAAATTTCTCGTGGAACCTCAACTCTCAAGCGAGGGTTTGCTCACATGCTAAAAAACGGAGTAGTTATGGACGTAACATCTGTTGAGCAGGCACAAATTGCAGAGGAAGCCGGTGCTGTATCTGTCATGGTTTTAGATAAGCTGCCTTCTGATGTCCGAAAGGCAGGGGGGGTTGCAAGAACTGCAAGTATTAGAATTATTCAAGACATTATGGATTCTGTAACAATACCTGTGATGGCAAAATGCAGGATAGGACACGTGTATGAAGCTAGAGTCCTTGAGGAAACAGATGTTGACATGATTGACGAGTCTGAAGTTTTGACTCCGGCAGATGAGCATCATCATATTTGGAAATGGGATTTTACAACTCCGTTTGTTAACGGTGCAAGGTCATTGGCAGAGGCATTACGTAGAATAGAGGAAGGGGCTGCAATGATTAGGACAAAAGGAGAACCTGGAACAGGAAATGTTGCAGAAGCAGTTACTCATATTAAAAAAGTAAACGATGAATTGCGAACAATAAAGTCAATTTATGATTCAGGGGACAATCAAGATCTTGTTAGAATGGCAAGAGAATTCAAAGTATCTTATGACATTGTAGAAGAAACAGCAAGACTTGGAAGACTACCAGTTGTTAATTTTGCAGCAGGAGGAATTGCAACTCCTGCAGATGCAGCATACTTGATGTCCCTTGGATGTGATGGAATTTTTGTTGGTTCTGGAATTTTCAATGCAAACGATGCAGCTGAGCGAGCAAGAGCCATTGTCTTGGCAACTACATTTTGGAATGAATCAGAAAAAGTCAAAGAAGCGCAAAAAATGATTGATGAAAGACAATCAATGCTAGGACTTGATGTTAATACTTTGGAATTAAGGATGCAGGAACGTGGAGGTTCGGCTTGAGTCTAAATGTAGGTATATTGGCCATTCAAGGAGACGTTCAAGAAAACCTTCTTGCAACCAAAAAAGCACTTGAAGAACTAAACCTAGATGGAACTGTAATTGATGTTAAAACTGCTCAAGATATAGAGAATCTAGATGG
>JAICHE010000163.1 GCA_025922755.1 Nitrososphaeraceae archaeon | reverse complement strand
TGATGTCCGCACCAGTATATCCGTGGAGTTCTGCTGCCAAATCTTTAAGATCAATTTCTTCAGCAACTGGCATTCCTCTTGTATGAATAAGAAGAATCTCCAACCTTCCATCTTCGTTGGGAACTGAAATTTCAAATTCTCTGTCAAATCTTCCAGGTCTTCTCAAAGCTGGATCGATACTATCTGGTCTATTTGTAGCACCAAGAACAATTACGTTTCCTCTATCATTTAGTCCGTCCATCAAAGCCAACAAT
The DNA here is from genome assembly GCA_025922755.1 of Nitrososphaeraceae archaeon. GTDB lineage: Archaea > Thermoproteota > Nitrososphaeria > Nitrososphaerales > Nitrosopumilaceae > Nitrosomaritimum. The sequence goes on along the minus strand of JAICHE010000163.1, from coordinate 3,210 downwards.
TGTGCTACTACCCTTTTTTCGACATCGCCATAAGCCTCTTCTCTTTTTGGTGCAATGGCATCTATTTCATCAATGAAAACAATGCTTGGGGAATTATCTTTGGCTTCTTTGAACATGTCTCGGAGTTTGGCTTCAGTTTCACCATAGTACTTGTTCATGATTTCTGGTCCATTAATCAAAAACATGTTTGCTTCTGATTCACTTGCAAGTACTTTGGCAATCAAAGTCTTCCCACATCCAGGTGGACCGTAAAGTAATATTCCACTGTGGGGTTCTACGCCTAATCTTGCAAATAGTTCTGGATGCTTTAATGGAAGCTCAACAATTTCTCTCATGGCTTTTACGTCATGACCTAATCCTCCAACTTCGTCGTAGGTCACTCTTCACTTCCTGTCTACTGAAGGCTCTGTTGATATTGTAAGGGTAGTTGACCTGTCAATTTTTACGACGTGTTTTGGAGATGTTTTGGTAATTTTAAAATCCATGGAATTTCCCAAAATCATCACGGAAATCTCGTCTCCATGAGAAATGGGTAATCCCTTTAATCGATTCTTTACAAAATCTGTAAATTCTTTATCAACTGTTACTGTGTCATTAAGGGGAGTAAGTGAAACGGACTTTGCAATCTTGGTACTTACTTTTTTTACTTTTACAATATCATTTAACGATGCACCAATGTTTTTTCGGGTTTGTCCATCTATTCTTATAATGTCAGGAAATTTTTCATCTTCATCTACTGGCCATACTACTGCACAACTTGATCTTGAACCCATAACATCAATTATGTCTCCTGGGGTAACTTTGAGATAGTCCATTGCTTCAGGACCAATACGAGCTCGCTTCTTTCCTACGTCTCGTTGCTTTGCTTCTCCGATTCTCATTTGCAAAGGTTCTTCTTTGCGTGCCAAAAACTCACCTATTTCATGTCAACAGACATTCTACTCATGTTGAGAACTTCAAATTCGCTGACACCTTCAACAGATTTTACTGCATTTTCTAACGCATCCATCTGCCCCTCTGCATCATTTACAATAAATTCTGCTTTTATGAAGAACATTCCAAAAGCTAATGGTTCTTTTGCATGTCTTTTCATGCTTTGTCCTTCTTGCAGAGCTCCTTTAACTGCCTCTGCTAGTTTGTCTAAATCTACCTCTGGTCCTACTGGGAGAATTTTGGTTACTAGTAGTAATTCTGTCATTTTTAAGGTCCCTCAAAGCTGCATGATGAACAAGTATAATTCCTTGCTGCTTCTCTGCAACTTTCACATCTCCAAATTAAATCAGTACCGCAATTTGGGCAATTGAATTTTACACATTTATCATTAGGCATGATATGTCTATGACAACAACTACACGTTGGTAATGATATGGTAGATGACATACCACGAATTTCTGCAAACATCATTTATACCTTGCTTAATATAGTTGGTAAATTTTACCTCAACAGTTTTTTTAATTCAGAACCGATTATTGCTTGAGCAGTTTTTACTGATCCCTTTACTCCAAGTAATTTTACAATTGAGCCTGCGTGAAAGTCAAAATCATCTTTTTCAGAAATTTCTTTAATTATCTCTGGGGTTATCAATTCAAACAATTTGTTTATGGTATTGTTATCTATTCTTTCTAGAATTTTTCTTGCCCATAGTTGTTTTTCAAATTCTTCTCCAAATTGGACTGTCCATAATTTCTGGTATTCTTCCAAGTCTGAATTTTTATTGGATTTTAGAAATTTGGAAATGGCCTTACCTGCAAGGATTCCCCCCATACCAGATGTAAAAATTCCTCCAGAGGTGGTGGGCTTTGCTTGTCCTGCTGCATCTCCAACTATGACTGTTTTACTTTCAACAAATTTTTTAATTGGCCCTTTAATCCAAATCGGAGCAAATATTTTTCTAATCGTAGAATAGTCTCCTTTTTTCTCTAGAAACTCTTCAAGTATTTCTGTAACCTTGATTCCTTTTCCTGCAACTCCTACCTTTCCCTTGCCTTCTCCAGATGGGATTACCCATGCAAAAAATCCTGGATATTTTTCTTGATCAAAAAACACTTCGACTTTTCCTTTTTTAATCCAATTTGCATAAACTTCGTATTGTGCCGATGACAAAATTCCTTCTCTATCCTTTTGAATCAGAGATGAAATTCCTCTCGCATCAACAAAAATTTTACATTTGATTTCTCCCTCACGTGTTCTGACTCCTTCTTCAGTTAATTCTTGAAAACTTGATTTTACTCTAATCACTGCACCATTTTTTTGTGCTTGATGTGCAATTTGTTTGTCAAGTTCTCTTCTACTAATTTCGGCAACTTTTTGTTTTTTTGAATTAATTGTAAAATTATTTCCATTTGGTGCATAGATAACTGCCGAATCAATTATGTGATCAAAAGTCTTACCAAAGGGAATTACTCCTAATTTTTCTAAACCTTTGGTACTTACTAAACCTCCACAATGCTCTGGAGTGCCAATCTCGTAATCTTCTTCTATTACTAAAACTGAATTACCGCCACTTGCAATTTCTCTAGCGCACAGTAGCCCTGCTACACTTCCACCTGCAACAACTGCATCAAAGTACACGGATTTTGTTCCTTTGTCAATTATTTAATTCAAAAGTTTTTCATTATGCGGTTTTTTTCTATCTGTATGGGTGAAATAAAGCAGGTCATTGTGGTGAGAACCGATCTTGATATGGGTAAAGGCAAGATTGCGGCTCAGGTAGGGCATGCCTGTGTGTTAGGTGCAGAACATGTCCGAAAGTCTAATCCAACGTGGTTTGATCAGTGGTGGGCAGGACAAGAAAAAGTTGTCGTAAAAGTATCTGGACTAAAGGAGTTGCAAGAAGTGAAAAGACATGCAATTGATCTGAATCTTCCATGGTCTGAAGTCTCTGATGCTGGACATACTCAACTTGCTCCTGGAACCACAACTTGCATTTCGATTGGCCCTGCACCCGAAGATTTAATCGATAAAGTTACTGGTGACTTGAAACTCCTTTGAATTTTGGAATAAGATATAACGAGGCTTGACAAATTTCATTCTGTGAAGAAAAAAGGAATAATTGTAGCAGCATTTTTTGGTTTCATCTTACTTACCTCGACTGTAATGATTTCTTTACCTGGATTGATGAATCCTATTGATACTGAAACAACCATAACTGGAACTCCTGCGGATAACTTCCCAGATGAACAACGGGCACAGTTTTGCGGTTCTGGAATC
>JAICHE010000162.1 GCA_025922755.1 Nitrososphaeraceae archaeon | reverse complement strand
TTAATTAAGATACAACAATCCAATATTGAATAATATTTCACTCAAAGAGAATTTTCAGAATTGATGGAAAAATAAACTTTACAAACATAAGGAAATTATGGCGTATTTACTAGTAGTACATTACAAAATCATTGAGTTTTAAACAAGATAAAGACAAACAAAATCCGAATTTAGGATGATGGAAAATTTTATGCGATTATTTGAATTCTATTAGACGAATTCGGTTATTTTAGAAGGTGTGTACAATATCAAAGTAGACGAATGACTGAAACTTAAGACCAATACAGGTTGTATACTGGTGAAAGTTTCATCAATCATCATAATAACAAGTGAGTATTTGGATAATGCTGACGATTTTGTATATCTTATTTACATAACCATAAGTTTCACTTAATAGCGTATTTTATCAAGATAGAGGGTGCCCATAGCAGAAAACTTTCCTGAAGGCCTAAAGCCAATTGGAAAGATTAACTACTCTGATGGTGAGAATTTTCACTTTATGTGGGGTCCTGGAAGAGATGATGGCAATGCATTACAAAATGATGATGTTAAAGCCGCGTATTCTGCGCGAGGAGAAGAACAAGTTCCACTAGGAGTTAGCGGCACGATGATTGCAGTGGATTGGGACTGCTGTGTTGCAGACGGCGCATGTATTGAGGCATGTCCAGTACAGGTCTTTCAATGGTATAGAACAGAAAAAGATATACCAGCAATAGATGTAGTTGGTAAAACATTTCAAGGAAATGGAAGTTCTGACAAAAACGAGCGCAAGGATTTCACCGACAAAGCAGATCCAATTAGAGAACACGATTGTATCTGGTGCATGGCCTGCGTGTCTGTTTGTCCACCTCAAGCCATTAAAGTTGATCAAGCAAATCAAGAATCTCATAAAAAAGCCCTTGAAATTTTGCCCACTGTAAGCTAAGGTTAAGACCATTTTACATTACAATGTAGTATCTATTACCTTTTACCATGATCAAAAAAGTAATCATCCTTAAGTGCAATGATTAACCATAATCACTATGTCAAAAAGAATAGAAGAAGAATTAGTAGAAATGAATCGATTGAAAAGATTAGAATTAGAATTCTTATTTTTCCAAGCTAGGATGGAAAGTTCACTATTGCAAAAATATCGTGATGCCTTAACAAATGAAAACACCATTTCTAAAGATGTAGCCTCAGTAATTCAATATGCTTAGGTCTAATCGTTGTAGCAAATCGCTATGATTGACGTGAAAGATTTGAAAGTCTGCTCAGATTGCGGAACTGTATTATTATAGATTTTTCAGAGGGGCATGCACAAACTGTCATACCAATAATTACGAACAATTATCGGAAGATAATGATATGGGAAGTTGAGGATTATGATGATTACAATCACTAGTTTCAAATTCAATTCTTTAGATGTTCCTCTACCAAATTGGGGTTGAAAACGGATTTTCAGGGATTTGAAGTTTAGAGGAAAATCCAATCAGTTAATCGATGTTAACTGAATTAAATCCCGTAATCATATAGTTTTCCTATCTTGAAATAGTAAATACTGAGGAATAATTAACACACTTCATCTAAGTTAATGATGATAAACTGACAAATTCAATTATGTCGTGAATCTGACAAGACTTGGTTCAAATTTGTCCACTAAATGGACTTGAATATGGACTACAAGTAAATGGAAGAAATTGTGATTATGAAGATTTTTTTGCTAAACCGGGCATTGTTTATTCAATAAAATAACACTGATTTGACAAGTGCTATTTAGTCATTAATCCATGAATATCCCATTCAAAGATTATTTTTAATGAAATTTAGATGAAGTGACAGTCTTGATAATTGGAAACAGCTGGATTTAAACTTTGGAATTATTTTCAGTTTTTGACATGGAGATACTCCAAAGCCGCATCAAACCCGAAGGTATCATTGATTAGTAGTGCTCTGAAGAGAGTGTCAACTTCTGCCTCATTCTCAGATAAGTAATTTTCCTCACATTGTTCATAATCCTTTAATCCACTTTGATTAGCTTCTTGTATTTCACCTAATTCTAGGTTTTTCAATTCTGGTTTTAGTTTTACAGATTTTTTCTCTTGCATAATCTTTTTTGGTAACACAAATAGTTAAGAGAAGTGTATACTTGTGTCAAGAAGACGTACAAATATGTCGGCATTTTCTAAATACCCAGTATGATGAGCATGATGATTGAAAACATCGGACCAGATTCACACAATGAATAAGCATACTAGAAAAAATCAAGGGATCGTTCTGGTCCAAATCTGAATTTGTTTTGATTACAGTTAATGATTACTTAGAAATCATCGTGTGTGGTTTTGTGAAATAAAATTAGGCTATATGCATGAAATATACATTCTTAATCACAATCTCTACTAGGATTTTGAATGTATAGATCCGTTAAGACCTGTAATTGTTTTTATCCAGAATAGTCATAAACATTGTACCAATTTGGGTTCAAAAAATTTACTTTGTATGGTCTTCTAATGATTCAAATCCCAATTCTAACAAAGTCATCTAGCTCAAACTAAGTATCTGTGTCAAATGTTAATTCTGATTCATCAATGCAATGGGTAGTACAATTAACACCGATGGTAATTACTATTGGGTAATATGTTTTGAATGTATAATTTTCAAATATGATATTCATATTTAATGTAAATAAGTGAATCCCGCATTACGATAACATGAAAAAAGAAGAAGATTTTCATCCTAACATTAAAACTTCAACTCGCATACTTCATTGTCTAGAAGATCAGGGTCCAATAGCAAAAACTAAACTTTCGCGTAAAACTAATCTAAATTATACTCGACTTGCAAATCATGTTGGTTGGATGGAGAAAAAAGGTTATGTGGAATCAGTTATTCGCGAATCTAAAATTAACATCAAATTGACTGCAGAAGGCAGATTATTTTCAAAATCAATTTCAAATGAAGAATAAATCTATTTGCAAAACTTACCAATGTGTAAGCGATACTTATAAGATAAAAAACATCTTAGGCAATTGAAGAGATACAAAATTTGAAAAGTTTATTGAAAGATTTAAAAATTAAAATTATTAGTTGGTCTAAAACTAGAAATTTAAAATGAGTGATTTTGAAAAATGGATAAACATAATACATTTGATTATACATACCAATTATGACAACAAAAGAAAGCCCACGATATGTGGAAACCTTTTTGAAAAAAGCAGATAAAGCTCTTGGCGATGCTTTCACTTTAGCAGGTGATCTTATTGCAGATGGCATCAGAAGAGCAGATGATATAATTGAAGATGCTGTGGAATATGGAACCATGGCAGCTAATGAGGCCAAAAAGAAACGAGAAGAGATAAGACGAAAGGCAGTGAGTCAGGCAGCTATAGCAGCAAAGAAGGCTGCCAGCAAAACGAAAAGAACAACTAAAAAGCCTGCTAGAACTGCAAAGGCTGCCAGCAAAACGAAAAGAACAACTAAAAAGCC
>JAICHE010000161.1 GCA_025922755.1 Nitrososphaeraceae archaeon | reverse complement strand
TAATACTAATTTTACAAATGTAATGGAGCTTGACTCTATGATTAGGACAGCTGAGATTGTTCTAATAGGAGCAATTAACAGAAAAGAATCAAGAGGAGCTCATGCAAGGACTGATTATACAAAAAGAGATGATGCAAACTTTTTACATCACACCCTTGCATATTATGATCCCAATGAACCAATCATGAAAACTCATCCAGTAACCATTACGACATATCAACCAGTGGAGAGGAAATACTAGATGGAACCCAGAGACGAAAACAAAGAAGGAATTGGAGGAATGGTAAATCCTCGAAGATATGGTGTTGAAAGAGTTGCTTATCTCCTAATGAGATTAAGTGGTCTAGGGTTGCTTGCATATTTTATTGGACACATTTACGAAACAAGCTCTATACTCAAAGGAGAAGTAGGTTGGGCTGAATTTTTAGAATTAACTCAAACCAACGAAGGACATGCTGTATTAGCTATTGTAATTGGAATGTGCGTTTTTCATACAGTAAACGGAATTAGAGTTATGCTTGGACATGGTGGAGTCGGAGTAGGGAAACCTGCAAGACCTGACTATCCTTACATTCCAGCCTCACAAAACTCTAGGCACAAAATGGGAATTTATTCTGCAATTGTTCTAGCAGCCATTGCAATGTTGTACGGTCTTGCGGTAATGTATGGTGAATAAAATGAGAGAAAGTATTATTATGAAAATTCATTATGGAACCGCTCTTGCAGCAGTTGCACTTGTTGCGGTTCATATTTTAATGCGTTTAACACAAGGTTTTGCAGAATCATTAGAATATGCAAATGTAATTGCAAACTATCAATTTCTACCATATGCTGGAATGCTAGAAATTATTTTGATATTATTATCAATTCATGGCTTTAATGGACTAAGAGTAATTCTGTTAGAACTAAAACAAGGACGAGCTTATGAAAAGGCAGTATCTTATGGGTGTGTAGCAGCTATGATAGGATTGATTGCTTATGGTTCGCGAACAATATTTATGGTCAACATGGGGATGGTCTAAATGGCACAAGTTTCTAGCGTTGCAGAAGGAAAAACATCAAAGTCAATCACCCTTCGTATTGCTCGGTTTAATCCTGAACATGATCATGAAAAAAAATTCATGGAATTTAATCTCCAATATGAGAGATGGACAACAGTTTTAGAGGCAATACTTGATGTAAAGAAACATTTCGATCATTCTGTTGCAGTACGCTATTCTTGTAGACAAGCGACTTGTGGATCTTGTGGGATGATAATTAATGGTAAACCTAGACTAGCTTGTTTTACAAAGATTAGTGAACTTGACTCTGATGTTGTTACAGTTGAACCCATGAATAATTTTCCAATAATTAGAGATCTTGCAGTACGATTTGAAAGACTTTTTGACACACACCACAAAGTAAAACCATACCTTATTCGTGATGATTCTGAAATTACTTCTAATGAAAAAGAATTTCTACAATCCCCTGAAGAACTAGAAAACTATATTCAATTTGCAAATTGCATTAAATGCGGTTTATGTAATTCTGCATGCCCCACAATGGCTACTGATTCTTCATTTATTGGCCCACAAGCCCTGGCTCAGGCCTACAGGTACGTTGCAGATAGCAGAGATAAAGGAAAAGACTCTAGATTGAAAATTATTGATGATTCTCATGGAATTTGGAGATGCCATTTTGCAGGCTCTTGTAGCCAAGTATGTCCAAAAGGAGTGGACCCGGCAATGGGAATTCAATTCCTTCGTGGTTATCTTTTAGGATTTAGAAGCTAACCTAATTTTTTAGGGTTAGGACTATTGTTTACCTGATTATTGATTTGTTCTGCCATAAAGTGATTTGAAACATTTACTTTGACATCATCAATACCATCTACCTTCAAAAGATTATCATGAATGTCTTGACAGATTTTAAATCCAAATACTGCCGGACAGAATGGACTTGTTAAATGCAAATCTACTTTTACATTGCTATTATTGATATCTACCTCATCAATTAATTCCAAATCTGTAATGGTGGTGTTTATTTCAGGATCTACAATTTTTGATAACTCATCGAAGATTTTCACTCGAAGTTGTTTGATATCTTGACTCATGTGGGCAAAAGCGTCGATGCTATATATAACCATTCTAGAACCTTAGATGATGTATCGTTCACGCCTTGGTAATGATTTGAGTGATATTACATTAGATTATGTGTCTTCAATTAAGGACGATTCTGAAATCGCACTATTTGATATTCTTGGTAGCCAGGCTCATGTGTTGATGCTTCAAGAAAATAAAATAATTTCAAAAAATGATGCAAAGAAAATTCTAGTTGCATTAGAATCTCTAAAAAAAGAAAAATTTGATCCTTCCACAGATGCTGAAGACATTCATGAATTAATCGAGTCTCTTGTTATCAAAAAGGCTGGGATGGCAAGTGGCGGCAAAATGCATACAGCAAGATCTCGCAATGATCAAGTTACATTGGATATTCGAATGAAAATCAGAGATGATATCAACATTTTATGTAATTGCTTATTGGATACAATTGAAGCTCTAGTTTCCCTTGCAAAAAATCATCAAAAAACAATCATGCCACTATACACTCATTTACAACAAGCTCAAGCTGGATTATTTTCTCATTACCTTTTAGCTCATGCAGATGCCCTATTTCGTGACTTTGAGCGCCTATTCAATGTCTATGATCATGTCAATGAAAGTCCTTTAGGTGCAGGACCTGTTGGTGGAACAAGCATTCCAATTGATAGACATAGTACAGCTGAGATGCTAGGGTTTAGTGGAATTGTAGAAAATTCAATTGATGCCACAAGCACTCGTGATTTTGTCGCAGAATATGTTTCAATGATTGCAATTTTAATGACAAATCTCAGCAAGATTGCTGAGGATTTTGTTCTTTGGTCCACTACAGAATTTTCTTTTATTGAGTTATCTGATGAATTTACTTCTCCATCAAGTGTGATGCCTCAAAAAAAGAATCCAGACATTTTAGAATTAACAAGAGGAAAAACCGCAGAAATTATTGGAAATCTCACTGCAATTCTATCAACTATCAAAGGTTTGTCAACAGGGTACGGCAGAGATTTGCAACAAATAAAATCATCCATTTGGTCTACCTCAAAAACATCTATTAGCGCTCTTTTGATTTTAAAATCAATGCTTCTTACTCTCAAAGTAAATGACAAACAAATGAAAAAAGCTGCCAACTCCAGTTATCTTATTGCCTTGGATATTGCCGAAAAACTTGTCCTAAAAGACATTCCATTTAGAACCACTCATAAAATTGCGGGCTCTCTTGTGCAACAAGCGCATAATTCTAAGAAACCTTTAAGCAAATTAACCTCAGGAGAAATAAAAAAATCGGTACAAGGAACCAAAGTTAATCCAACCCTTGTTGCTGAGATTATAAAAACAACTACCACAGTATCTTCTTTGAAGGATCGAATTTCTTTTGGTTCTTCAGGGTATGCTGAACAAAAGAGAATGATAAAGAATCGCAT
>JAICHE010000160.1 GCA_025922755.1 Nitrososphaeraceae archaeon | reverse complement strand
TTATCATTTTCCAATAAAATTAAAAAATAATTTTCAAAATAAAAACAATTCAAATTTTATTAAAAATTCAAGAAACGATGTTTTAAAAAAAGTCTCTAGATACTAAACAGCAAAGACATAATGGAATAATAAACAATCACACTAACTGCAATGGCAATAACGCCGATAGTAGATTTTTTCAAACCTTGGCCAACCTCATTACAATTAAGGCAGGTACAGCAAAATACATTCCTAAATTCAACAAAATTATTCCGGTCCCATATCCAATCACTTCAACGTCTGAGTCTGCCTCTACATAATTCAAAATAGATAGACTTGAGATTAAAGGAGTAATTGATAGTTTAACCAACTCTTTGAAAATTGGATTTTCACGTTCATAATCTGCAATTACTGGACTAAAAGAATAGTAAAAATGATTAAAAGAATTCATGAATGCAGAACCTGATTCTGTTTGTAAAAGTTTGGTATCTCTAAGCTCTCTTAATTGTTGTACTTGTGGTGCAAGTTCAGAACCATATGTTGCAGTTGCAATTAGGCAACCACCTCCTGGCATTTGCTCTTGTGTATCAGACTCAATTTCCACATCACTGTTTTCCATTTCATCCAAATTTTCCAAATAGTTTGTTGCAAAAACATCTACTTTGTTATTTCCGGAGCCAGTAAAGTTCATCGTAATAAAAGCAATTTTGTCATTGGATTTGACTACAGGAAAATATTCTTGCCCATTAAGAAAAAAAGTAAAATTTCCGCTAAGTAAATCTCTAGGAATAATTAACTCTCCCAAATTATTTTCAAGACTACTAACTATGTGAAGCGTTAGTTTTTTCTGGTCTTTATCAAAATCTATTTCAGATACATCAAAGTTTGATGTAGTTGTAATTTCAAATACATGTCCGCCAGTCTCAATGTCAAATCTGTTAACTAGTCCTGTTGCATCTGAAATAGCTCCAAACGCAGGGGTAAAGACTAGAACAAGTAATGATAAGAGTAAAAAATCTAATTTCAATTTTATGCTGCTGGTGCACCGACTCTATTTTTAAGTTCTTTATCTTGTGCAATTCTTGGGTGTTGTGGGTCTGCTAAGATTATTTCAAACCAATAGTGCATTCCGTCTTTGTAGACAAAATAAGAGCCTAAAAGTTTCATGTTTGGGTATTTTTCAAGTACTCTTCTCTCTGAAACTGTTTTCATATTGTCATCTGCTTTTATTCTATTTACACCAAGATGTTTTGGTCTTCTACCACCAGTAGGTCTTTGCTTTCTCATACCGCCAGTACCTACTCTAGCTCTAACTACAACAATTCCTTGTTTTGCTTTGTAACCTAATCTTCTTGCTCTTTGAATTCGGCTTGGTTTATCAATTCGGATAATAGCATTTTGTTTACGCCATCCTACCACTCGATCTCGTATATCTGGAGAATTTTCATTCCAGAGTCTAATCCAAACCTTATCTTGCAAACTAGGCATATCGGCTTTAGAAAAAACCCCTTTAATAACTGATTTCCGAGCATTAAAACTCCAGCATGAGGCCAATTATGAGGTAAAAATTAACCAGATTCTAACTGTACAAAAACCGAATTCCCTCATTTTAAAGGCAACATAAAGAAAATTGCAGATTTTTTTGCAAAGTATATTCTAACTATTCTATTTTTCTTTAGTTTTTTCAGCAAATGTTATTGGTTTTTCATTTTCATCATGTTGAACGTTTTCTTCATGTTTGAGAGCATTATCAATTTCTTTTTCAAGGTCTTTTTCTCTATCTTTTTTATTCATAAATTCTATGAGAATTTCACAAAAATAAGGGTATTGTAGATTTTCAAATAATCCCTTCACCCGCTTGATGACGCTGGAACATGCAAGACCAAATGCAGACAAGCCACAGTGAGCAACCTTGCAATTATCACGGGTCACCATCCACCCAGATTAATTAATTGAGATTTAAGATATTAGAAGAGGGTTATTTTGAAATTATTTTTAAAAAATAGTAAAGGAAAAACCACTGATGATTCATTAGAATGATTTCTACGTTAGCGTTTTAAGCAAATTTGGCAAGGAAAAAACATGAGTGAATCAACATTTGACGAACCACCAATGGAATTAATGTGTGGTTGTATAGTGGGAGATTTTGGAGAGATCGACAAGGAGTGCCTTCCTCACAGTCAGGGTAATTTTATACACTGACACTTTCTTTTTGTTTATCGGTCTGAAATTATTTTTTAAATGATATTTTGTTTTGGCAATGAATTATTTTGATGAACGAATTATCATTTCTACGCGGATTTTATATCTAAATTATTCGTAATCCCTTTGATGAAAATCAACATACCGCTACCTTGTCCAGACTGCGGCGGGAAGATGTATTCGATAAATTATGAAACATCCTTTTCAGTTTTAAAGAATAGATGTTGGCAAGTTTGTAAGGAATGTGACTTTGAGAGAACTACAGATGATTTTAAAAAATCCATTTGCTGCGTCTAGGGCTTTAAGCTTTGGGGAAATGATGATCTATTCGTTGTTGTACATAAAATTACAAACATAGTCTTAAGTTAATTTCAACTAAACAATCTGTGAAACTCCAGTCCTGCCCACTATTGCCCAATAGTCAGTTCTACTGGGTTTCAATTTTTTAATTGTCTAAGATCATTTTTTGAAAAAGGAGCCTGATTCTTAATTTTGTCTTGTTGTTTTCATTTGCTACCGTATAGATATTCTAAAGATTAGCCTATCGTTAGCTGATTTTCAGTATTATAGATATTCAAAAAAGAGATAAGGGATTAATTTCGTTTCTTTGTATTGACTAAGCCAATAGGTGTAAGAATAGATAAAGAAACCAGAGCCCAATTGGAAAAAGATGCAAAGAAAACTGGTGTTGCATTATCTACCTATGCCAGCAAAATTCTATCAGATTGGACTAATATTTACAAACCTTTGTTGGATGAAGGAAATGTTTTTTTTCCAATTCCGTTACTAAGGATATTCTACAACTTTGTAAAAGAAGATGATTATGAGACTATTGCAAATTTGTTTGCTGATTGGTGGATTGATTCAGTAAAAGCCAGAACTAAAAATCCCAATTACGAAGATTATTTGGAAAACTTGGAATTATGGATGAATTTGTCAAGTCAAAAGTTATCTGTACTTGGCAACCATCCAATCAAACACGTAATAAGACATTCTTGGGGACTTTCATACTCAAAAATTACATGTCATATAATGAAGAGATCATGGGAAAGCCTAGGATATAGATTTGAAGAAGTGGAATTGAAACAAAACATGTTTAGTTACAATATTCATGAAAATGATCCAGACAAATAAGTTCCTTATACTCTAGAACAATATTTGAAAGGTCTTCGTAAATAAATTCAAGATTATTCTAAAATTAATGGTAAAAAATAACCAAATTCTAACTGCAAAACATGTGGGGAGAATCTCTGAAATATTTTAAATGCTCTGAGAGCGGGTTTCCACCTCACTCAAAGAGTTGCATCCGCAGAAAACTCGATATTT
>JAICHE010000159.1 GCA_025922755.1 Nitrososphaeraceae archaeon | reverse complement strand
GATGATTGTATTTGTGCATAGGTATTTCTCAAAGGAATTGATTTGACTAAAATTCTTGGTTCACCTGATACATCAGATTGATCAAGATATCTTACTTCTATGATGTCATCTTGATTTATCGGTCTTCCATTAATTGTATCGGGAAGCTGAAGCTTGGCAAAAAACACTCCGGTATCTGGACCTGTTTCAATCATTCTTTCAGGTCCTTGAACTGGTATTCCGTTTATGGTGAATTCAAGGAGTCCTTGAGTTTCAATTATTTCAACTCCACTATGTGCTATGTTTAGATCATCGTCTGTGATGTAAAAATTAACAACAGAACCTTGAGATGCAGGAATGTTCTGAATCTCTGTTTGAGCATCTTTGAATTGTACTGTAGTGTCTCTTATTGGAATAGTTGGAGTATGTTCTTCTATTTGTTCAGATATTTTGATGGGAATGAATCCTAAACCTCTCTCATGAAATCTTTCTGCAGTTGTTGGCTTGAGACAAAGTGCATCACCATTATTTCTGATTACTAGATTTAATCCTGCTTTGCACAAGACATCTTCTGCTGCAATTCCTTTTTTCATTTGTTTTTTGGGTGATTCTATCTCTGCATTTGCCGGTATTGCCAATGAGAATATGAGAAAAAATACAAATCCAAAAATAATTTTACTTTTAAAATTCATTGCTTTGAATTTGTTTTTTTATCATAAATAGATTGATGAGGATTTCTACCTGTAATGTGACAATCAGACAATAGAATTAATGCTGAAAATATGGCATTGGTTATATTTGGTGAGATAAGACAGAATTCTAGAAACATGAAAAAAATATTGTTTTTTGTTCCTCTTTTCTTACTTCTTCTGATTCCTTTTCCAAACGTTCATGCAGAGCATATTTTCAAAGATAGAATGGCATTTGCTCAATTGCTTGACACAATCAAATCAACAGGGGAATTTTATACTATTGAGGTTGATGATAATACCTTTGATATCTACTACGGTGGTTACGGGAGTCTAGAAATTGGTGGAGAGGCACTAGAGACAGACGAACCAACTCTTTCTTCAATGAATCTAAATGTTGAAGGAAAATCATTAGAACTTACCTTAAACCCAGTTGATAATGATAAGGTTTTCTGGGTTCTCTTACCTCTTGAAGTGATTAGTGCTGAGGAAGCAAAATACCGACTCTTCATTGATGGTGTGGAAACTAAATATGATCTTACTAAATTTGGTGAAAACTATGCCTTAGGGATGATCCTTCCACCTGGAGCAGAAAATGTAGAAATTATGGGCACTCGAGTAATTCCTGAATTTGGCACAGTTGCGATATTGGTACTGGGAATAGCAATAGTAGGTATCATTTATGTCGCTAGAAAGTCTCCATTTGGAGCAAACTGGACTAGAATTAATTAGGTAATGTCTTTCAGATTATTTCAATGAAGAGAGTAGGTTTACTTGGTTGTGGCTCGATTGGCACTCAGATAGCTCTTGCAATTGATTCTGGAAAAATCAATGCCTCTCTTACCCATGTATATGATGAATCAAAAGATGCATCAATCACCCTTGTTGAAAAATTAACTACTAAACCAACTATCGTTGAAAATCCCCATCTGTTATCCTCAAACCCACTTGACATTATTGTTGAAGCAGCATCCCAAGATGCAGTAAAAGACGTTGGACTAAGTGTGTTGCAAAACAAAAAAGATTTGATGATAATGAGTGTAGGCGCATTACTTGATGAGTCTGTCTATGATATTTTGTCTGATGCTTGTAAAGATTTTAAAAAAACAATTTATCTTCCATCTGGTGCAATAGCCGGATTAGATGGCATAAAATCTGTAAAAAGTGAATTAGAATCTCTTGCAATTACTACCACAAAACACCCAAGATCTCTTAAAGGTGCCAAATTTTTCGAAACCTCGGAAATTGATTTGGATTCTATTTCTTCTAAAACCATGATATTTGAAGGAACCGCGCAGGAAGCAGTTTCCTTGTTTCCAGCAAACATCAACGTTGCAGCCCTTCTTTCTTTAACTGGACTTGGAAGCAATAAGACCAAAGTCAAAATTGTTGCAGACCCTAACACAGATAAGAACACTCATCACATTGAAGCCTCTGGCAGTTTTGGAAAGATGACTTTTACAATCGAAAACTTTCCAGATCCAAACAATCCAAAAACTAGTATGTTGGCAATCCTGTCTGCCATCGAGACTTTGAGAAAATACTGCTCAGATGAAATTCAGATTGGAACATAATATGGCAAAAATTGCCACTATTACTAGAATTTACAAGAATTATGGGCATCTTCCCAGTCTTTAAATCCAGAATAATTCAATTTTTTATTGGCTTATGCTCGTCCAAGATACATCAAGGCTAAAAGAAGACATCATACGTCTAAAAAAAGAAAAAGATGTAGTGCTTTTGGCTCATAATTATCAGATTCCCGACATTCAAGACATTGCTGATTTTACTGGTGACTCTCTTGGACTCTCAAGACAAGCCGCAAAAGTAGATCAAAAAACAATTCTATTTTGCGGAGTTCATTTTATGGCAGAAACTGCATAAATTATCAGCCCCCAAAAAAAAGTCTTGATTCCAGATTTAGAAGCTGGTTGTTCATTATCTGACTCTATCACATTAGATGAACTAAAAAATTGGAAAAAACAACATCCAAATGCAATTGCTGTAGGTTATGTCAATACCACTGCTGAGATAAAATCTGAATTAGATTATTGTTGCACTTCATCTAATGCTGTAAATGTTGTAAATGCCATACCCAAAGACAAGGAAATTTTGTTTTTACCTGATATGTTCTTGGGTTCGTATGTTGCAAAGGTGACAGGAAGAAAAAATATGCATATTTGGGCAGGAGAGTGCCATGTACATGCAGGAATCACACCAGATGATGTAACTAAAAAATTAGATTCTCTAAAAGATTCTGAATTTGTAATTCATCCAGAATGCAGTTGCACCACCCCTATGCTATACGATCTTGCATCTGGTAGTTTCAAGGATAGAAACGTCTCTATTCTTTCAACTGAGGGAATGTTAAACAAGGCCAAAGACTCTAAAGCAAAAAACTTTGTCGTGGCAACTGAAACTGGAATTCTGTATAGAATGAGAAAAGAAAACCCTGACAAAACCTTTGTTCCAGCTTCAGATAAAGCTGAATGCCAACACATGAAAATGAATACGCTTGAAAAAGTCTACGACTCTATTGTACAAGACAAATACGAAGTTATAGTTCCTAAAGAAATTGCAGACAAAGCCCGATTGGCAATAGATAGAATGTTGGCAATAAGCTAACATTTTCTGGAAAGGAGAAAAACGGATCCTCATACCTACTTAACTACTTAAATATCTCCCTTTATGATAATTTTTAATGAAAATAGCGACGACTATTGTCCTATCTGCGATCTTATTGACATCCGGAATTGCAGTAATGACAGACTTTGTTCCTGAGGCCTTTGCCCTTAAATCAAAAGGGACTTCAACAATGAAATTTGGTCAAGCAACAAAGG
>JAICHE010000158.1 GCA_025922755.1 Nitrososphaeraceae archaeon | reverse complement strand
TGTATTTTTGATTTCCATACAAACTCTGTATTTCTAAATTCAATTTTAATTTTAAAAAATTACTTCAATACAGTAATTCCCTAAATGGTTTTTAGTAAGAATAATTCTATCATAATCGCCCAAGAGCAGGCACGCAGACGGATTAGGATGATGTCGATCGTTATGATACCAATGATTTCTAATTCACCCAGGCGTGCTACATTATGGGCAACCCCGGTTTCAGAACGCGAGGAGGCTTATGGCTATGTACCTATGATTTTGTGCGAGTCAGAACCGGGGAACATATTTTTAAAAAGATAAAACATCCCTTGATACAGAAAAATTTAATGGCAAACTATTGGTTGGCAAAACAGGAACCCAGCGGTCCGAGGGGATACAACTTTGAACAACTAAAAAAAGAAAAAACAACCGTATGGGATGGAGTCCATAACAATCTTGCATTAAAACATATGAGAAAAATGAAGTCCGGTGACCTTGTTTTGTTTTACCATACTGGTGATGAGAGACAAGCTGTTGGAATAATGCAAGTGACATCAAAACCTTATCCCAACCCAAAAGAGGAAAATGAGCGTTTCATTGTTGTAGATGTAAAATACAAAAAAACATTGAAACGCCCCGTAACACTAGATGAAATGAAAAAAGATAAAAAATTCAAAGACTGGGAACTAATTAGAATTTCTAGATTGTCTGTAATGCCTGTTCCAAAGCCCCTCTGGGATGCTATCTTAAATATTTCACAAACGTGACCTCAATCGGTTTATTGATATAGTCGATTTGTTTAATGAAATCATGGCAACAGCTTATGTTTTAATAAACTGTGAACTAGGTTCTGAGGAAGCTATTATTCAGCAACTCAAAGGCTTAGAAGGTGTGAAGGAAGTTCATGGAACTTTTGGTGCATATGATATTTTGGCCAAAATTGAATCTGATACTGTAGAAAAACTAAGAGAAACAATTACTTGGAAGATCAGAAAAATTGAAAAGATTCGTTCAACTCTTACCCTGATGGGTATTGAAGGCCAAACATAAACACCCTTTTTTCTTATCATGATTTTGCATTTTATTTTTGTCGTAAAAGAAGAAGATCGTGAAAAACGAAAATTCGAATTTGAATATATTAAAAAAATGGGTCAATTTTACAAATTATGGATTAAAGAAAAGTTTGGAATAGATTATGAAATTCAATGCGATGAATTAATCACAAAACCAAGAAGTATTTTTCAAAGACTAGATACCCATACATTTGTACGTGATCACGAGCAAAGAGGAAAAGACATCTATCACTTTTACCTTACTTATTTCAAACCATTGTGGACTGATTGCACTTGTGATGGATATCATGCTGAAAATTTTGGATTGGCATTCTGGCAACCTCCCAAACAAGCAAATGATACATTATTTCTTGCAGAAAAGAACTGTACTACTGTATCTCATGTTTTACTCCATGAATTTTTACGAAAGCTTGGACACAAAAAATTCATTCAAGACGTTCACGATATCTGGACAAAACATCTCTTTGAACAACTGGAATTTGAACAATACGGTGAGGACTTTCAAAAAACTGATGGCAAACCTATGTTTTTAACAATCGATGTTTCTCAATTAAATTTTTAAATAATTTTTCAAATCAACACTTTGTAACTGAATAGATGTTGTTTTCAAAGTTTGCTGTTTTGAAATCTAACTTATTTTCAGGATCATTTGTTCTTGATTTGCTTAAATTCTCAAGCTCAACTAATGCATCTCCTCTAAATCCCACTGAGGAACCATAAATTGCATCAGACAACATTGTTCCGTGATCTCCTTTTTTGATATCATCTACCATTTCATAAAATCTAGCAGTTTCTTTTTTATTGACAGGATTGCCAGTTGCCTTGTTATATGCAACTGAAATGTACATTCCGTTATTTTTTACAGCGACAGGGATTTTGTGATTCTTTCCTGATTCACCGGGAATTGTTTCATTAACTAAAACTTCACATTTGTGGTACATACTTGAAACATATGCATAGAATCTATATTGTGCATATTTTCCTGCTTCATCTTCTTCACAATCCACAAAAATCTTGCATAGTAATTCTAACGTATCATCATTCATATTTTGTAATCTGTCATCAATTCTGCCTCTTTCTAGAAGGTCTGATTTACATTCTTTGGCAATTAAAACTAAAATAAAGTCTGGTAAATTGTAATTCTTTAATGCTGCAACAAAAGCTCCGGCTTGTGACATTCCAAATTTTGGAAAACCCTTATTGACCATATTTACAAATCACTCCAAAAAACATACTACTCCCCAACAATGTAGTAAAACATGCTTTTCGCTTATAATTGTTAAGGAATTTGGTGACTTTTTTGCTATTTTTTCTAAATTTTAAATTGTAAATATTAAATTTAGTAGAAATTCAATGTTTTCTATGGATATTGATACTACCCCTCAACTTGTTTCAAGTGTTTATTCAAAAATTAAAGAAAATTCTATAAAATATCGAAATGTAATTGGAAGACCACTTACACTTACTGAGAAAATTTTATCTGGACACCTTTACGAAATTCCTGACAAACCTCTTACTGGCGGAAAAGATTATGTTTTTCTTAAACCTGACAGAGTTGCATTACAAGACGTCACCGGTCAAATGGTGATGCTCCAATTTATGCAAGCCGGTCTTAAACAATCTGCCCTGCCGACAACTGTTCATTGTGATCATCTGATTAGAGCTGAGGTTCAAGGTGATGTGGATATGAAGGTTTCACTTGATGAAAATAGTGAGGTTTTCAAATTCTTGCAGTCTGCAGCTGCAAAACATGGGTGTGGTTTTTGGAAACCTGGTGCTGGAATCATTCATCAAGTGGTTCTTGAAAATTATGCATTTCCAGGAGGTTTAATGATTGGTACTGATTCTCACACTCCAAATGCTGGCGGACTTGGAATGGTTGCAGTTGGTGTAGGCGGATTAGATGCAGCTGAAACTATGGCTGGACTTCCTTGGGAGTTACTTTACCCAAAAAAAATTGGCGTTAAATTAACTGGAGAACTTAATGGATGGACCGCACCCAAAGATATCATACTCAAAGTTGCAGAAGAATTAACAGTTTCTGGAGGCACTAATTCGATCGTGGAATACTTTGGTCCTGGTACAAAATCTATCAGCTGTACCGGTAAGGCTACCATTACTAATATGGGTGCAGAGATTGGGGCGACTTGTTCTATTTTTCCATATGATGAAAGGATGGAGACTTATCTGAAGTATACAAACAGAGAAAAAATTGCCGAACTAGCAAATCAAAACAAAGAATTACTTGTAGCAGATCCTGAGATTGAATCAAATCCTGAAATCTTTTTTGACAAAGTAATTGAAATCAATCTCTCTACCTTAGAGCCTCACATTGTTGGCCCTCATACTCCAGACTTGGCTAGATCAATTTCAGAATTATGTGATGATGTAAAATCAAATGATTATGTTGATCCAATATCTGTCGCATTGATTGGAAGTTGTACTAATTCCTCATATGAAGACATGTCTAGAGTTGCAAG
>JAICHE010000157.1 GCA_025922755.1 Nitrososphaeraceae archaeon | reverse complement strand
GGTTACAAATTTCATCATTCAGACTATGCAGGAAGAGGAGTGATTGAAGCAATTGGTGTAGGAATTGATTTTAAAAATGGAGATTTAGCTCTTAGAGGTAATTTTTCAACATTAAATGACGAAGGAGCCATCATAGACAGAAGAGCCGGCCGACAAATCGAGAAAGAAGATGCTGAAGGAATAGCAAAGGAGATTGAAACAAAGATAAAATTTTCTCATCCAAATTCTTCTGTAGTAGTATCCCCGACTATAGGTCATAGAGTAACAGTGAGAATAAGAACTGAAGGAGTAAATTTATCTTCAGAAATCACCAACACGGATCCTGCATATGCCAGGGTCGCAGGTATGGGAGTTGCAAAAGCTGTAGGAGATTTTATGAAAATCGAAAAATGTCTTCCTTTAGAGGAAACAGAAAATTCAAAGCTAACAGCAGATTTGGTAAATGAATTTACTGAACAATCTTTGAAAATAATGAAAAACAGTGAAATCAACAAAAAAAGGGTTCAGGCAAACAAGAAAAAACTTAGTTGCATTCTCCTAAGAGACGCAGGAAACAAGTATCCAGATGTGATTCCAATTAATGAAAAATATTCTATGAATTTTTCCTGTATTGTAGATATGCCAGTAGAGCTGGGGATTTCAGATGTTCTAAAAATGAAAGCTTTCGAGGCAGGAGGATTAACAGATTATGAAGAAAAAGCCAGAGTAGCTGCAAAAGCAATGGAAACACAAAATGCCATTTATGTGCACCTAAAGGGACCAGATGAATTTGGTCACGACGGAGATGCAATTGGTAAAACAAAAAACATTGAGGAAATTGACCAAAGATTTTTCAAAACACTAGTTGAAAATATCGATTCAAGTAAAGTTGCAATAGTAATTTCAGCTGATCACTCTACACCATGCATAAACAAAGGTCACAGTGATGATCCTGTACCTGTTTTAGTATCAGGAGATTTTATTAAAAAGGATGGAACGACTAGGATGACAGAGAAACAAGCAAAGAAAGGAAGTATAGGATTGCTTGAAGGCGCAGAAGTAGTAACAACCGCCTTGAGTTTAATCAAATCTCAAATATAGTCAAGGTTTTTGATTTTTGCATTTCTATGATTTTTTTTCTTATTCTATCAATATCGATATTATGATACATTGCAGGTGAAGTTCCGAGTTTCTCCATGGCCCTATCAAGCATGCCCAAACCAATTTGATAATCATTTTTTTGACAATGAGCAAAAGCAACTGCAAGTAAAATAATCCCTTGCACCAATTCTTTTTCTCGGCCATAGCATTGCTTCCACACTCCCTCAAATGCCTCATGACACTCCCAGAATCGTTCATGGTTAAAATAAAAAATCCCATCCTCTATTCCCTTTTCTTTTTCTATATCTTCCTCTGCAATATGTCTGGCATTATCAAGATCTCCAAGTGGACTTAATTTCTCAACTAGTGAATCTAACTCATTTTTTTCAACCTCTACATCAAACTCTACAAAATTACTTGCAACTCTTGCCACCCTAACTGATGCATTCATTTCCGAACAAAGATCTCTTGCCTTATAGACCAAATTTCTAGAGTCTGTAGGAGTGAACTCTTTATTTTTCAAATGGAGCATGTATCTTGCCATAGGGCTAGTAGTGGGTTATTTCTTAAATTTGTTCTTGGATTTCAATCAAGATTTATATGAAATATGAAGAGGATTTTTGATACATGTCTATAATAGAAACCGTTAGTGATGTGAATAACACATTTCTATCTCGTAGAGAGTTAACCTGTAATTTTGCAGGATTAGGAGGAAAGCTCAAAAAACTTGAAGCAGTAGACATGATTACAAAAGAATTCAATTTAACAGATAAAGTAATCATTCCTATGCGATTACGAAGTCATTCTGGAAAATCCGTCACCACTGGGACATTCTTTGTTTATGATGATGAGGGATTGGCCAAAAAACATGTTAATCCAACAATATTTTCAAGACTAGAAAAAGCAAAGGCAAAACTTGCAGAAGCAGAAAAAAGTGATGAAACCCCAGCTGAAGATGCTGCAGTAGAAGCTACAGAAGAAAAAACAGAAGCACCAGCTGAAGAACCCAAAGAGGAGAAGACAGAGTAATGGCAGGAAAAAAAGGATCCAGCCCAAATGTTTACAAATATTTCAAGATAGATGGAGACAAAATTTCTAGACTTAAAAAAAATTGCTCTAGATGCGGTAAAGGAATCTACATGTCTGAACATAAAGACAGACATACATGTGGAAAATGCGGTCTTACCGAATTTAACCAATAAACGGTTCAAAAAACAAAGCTATTTTCTAAAATCTACCCAAGATTCTAGACCTTGGGAAAAATTTTCAAATCATCTGAGAAGAATCTTACAAAATGTAAATATAGCAAAATATGATTGAGTTGGATTAGCGATGGAAACTAGGTGTCCACGTTGTAATTGTCTTCCTTCAGAATGTAAATCGAGTGAGACACCATATGATTGCCCCAAATGCACATGGAAGCAATGTGATTGTTGGTCAAAAAATAATGATTTGGATTAATTCTCAAAGTTGGTAGGATTAATTGGAATTAATATGGCCCTAGATTATTTTCATGTTTATGGAGTTTAGAAACAT
Source organism: Nitrososphaeraceae archaeon (assembly GCA_025922755.1). Lineage (GTDB taxonomy): Archaea > Thermoproteota > Nitrososphaeria > Nitrososphaerales > Nitrosopumilaceae > Nitrosomaritimum. The sequence continues at coordinate 936 of JAICHE010000157.1, read as the reverse complement.
TCTTGTTGCTTTTGATTCATCTAGTTTTGCTAGTAGAGCATTCAAAAATGCATTAGAGATTGCAGACCCAAATTCAAGTAAAATCACAATAGCGACAGTAGTAACAGGAATTTATCAGCCTTCCATAGGATTCAGTATGAAATACAGCAAAGAATTGTTAGAAAAGCATTCAAAAATACTAAAAAAGATTTTTTCTGGATTACAAGCACAAGCACAAAAAAAAGGCCTGAGTCTAACATTGAAAATTCTATATGACCCATCTGTCTCTAAAGCTATTCTAAATTACGTTAATTCACAAAAATTTGATCTTGTTGTTATTGGCTCTCATGGCAGAACCGGAATAAACAAGGTAATTCTTGGGAGTGTCGCAAATGAGGTCACACAAAAGGCAAAATGTCCCGTAATGGTGGTAAAATAAATGGCATTTTCTAAAATTTTAGTTCCATTTGACGGGTCTTCTTATTCTATGAAGGCATTCAAAGCAGCATTAGGAGTTGCAAAAAAACACAAATCAAAAGTTTTTGTCTTATCTTGCCTTGAAAAAGATAATTTAGGTGCATGGTATATTGACAAAAGAATAAACAAGCAAATAATCTCAGATGCAAAAAAATATGCAAAAAGTTTTCTTATAAAATTAGAAAAGACAGCTAGCGAGTCACAAATTCCTGTTTCCATTAAAATTCAGGAAACAAAATCCATTGCCAAGGAAATAATTGATTTTGCAGAATCTAAAAAAATCAATCTAATAATCATGGGATCACACGGTCAAACTGGATTTAATCTACTGGTATTAGGTAGCGTTAGCAATAAAGTAAGCCAATTATCAAAATGTCCAGTTTTGATTATAAAGTAATTCTCAGTTTGAATATTATCAAAAAAGCGTTTATTCTTTAAACCAATTAGAGTATACTCGTTTCACGTATTGCTGGTATGCCT
>JAICHE010000156.1 GCA_025922755.1 Nitrososphaeraceae archaeon | reverse complement strand
TTGAGTTGTTTGTGTTATCATGGTTAACCTATGGTGATTCTTCTTCATAGATTGTGGTAAATTGAATAAATGATTGGTCAGCTGATTTGTTGACCGAGTTTAATATCAAATGGAAACTTAACTATCCTATGAGAATTGAATCATGCCGAAAATGTGGAGCAGAATTAGAAATTAAACAAAAATGTTCCGTATGCAAGGAAGGAATAACCTGTATTTGCAAAGAATGCCATTTTGAGACAGAGGAACAAATACACTTACAATGTACCTTGATGAATATGGATTACAAATTATTAGATGCAAGAGTAGCTTAATGCTCTGGCTCGAATCATTATCTTTATTATTTGAATCCAGACATGATAAAAAATGAAAATTCTAACAACTAGGAAAAAAATCATCATTCAAATTGTTGGAGTTGGAATTGCTATGGCAGTTGGACTTGTAATCTATTACGTTTTAAAATAACTACTAAAATTCCTAAAAATAATTTTAATCTTGTTCGAGCATTTTTAGAATCTGTTTAATTATTTTATTATGATCCGAATCAATATCCACACTTACCAAGAGCAACGTTTTATTTTCCAAGGGAAATGTTATTCTTTTAACTCGTTCGTATTCAGCCATCGCATATCTTGTCTTTCCAAGCTTATGTTCTGCCATTTTTCTTCCAACCATTCTTTCATTAGCATGCCAAATTGATTGGTCTAGTTCATCTGAATCCAAAATTCCAACCGTATTGTACCTATATCCTCCAAATTTCTTGATACCATCCTTAACTATCATTGAAAATCGTACGGCATCATCAATGTCTAAAACATCCTTACAAACCTGCTCAATGTCCACTGATAACGTGATCTCTTAATTCATTAAAATAGATTTTATTCTTTTTCTAAATCCTGAAAATTAATTTTAAGATATTTCTCATACCCGTGTTTCTCTGACTCTTATTTGTGAAGAGTAGACAGGCTTAAGTTATCATTTTACCTAGGGCTTTTAATGATTCAATATTCTCTTGCCATATTTTTTGCAATTTTGCTTACTTCCACAGGTTTGATGCAAGCAATGGCTCAAGAGGATACGGAGATACAACTACCACTCAGCATCGATGCTCACACAAACCAGAATTTTTATGAATATGGAGAAAGTGTCGGGGTTAGCGGAAAAATAAAAAATTATGATGCAGACCTTCATTCAGGCATTTCAGTAGAGTACCGTGTTTTGAATCCTTCAGGAGATTTGGTAAAATCAGGTCAGACAGATCCTGGTCAATTTGGTGCATTCAGCTTTAATTTTATCACTAAAGGCACTTCATTTGAGACAAGTGGTGATTACTCTATTCACATGACTTTTGATACCGTAGAAGCAGAACTCCCAATGTTTTTCACAGGAGGAGTGCCAATGGTTGAAGACGTTACGCCACCTGAAATTGTTCAACATGAAGACATTGTGGTTTTGGCAGAAACAAGTGGTGCACTCACTCCAGTTGAGTTTGATGTTTTAGTGATTGACGATATGGATGAATCAATCACTCCTACTTGCAAACCTGAATCTGGATTTCTCTTCGGTATTGGCCAGACCATTATCAAATGTACTGCAAAAGACTCTGCTGGAAACTTTGCAACTCCCATGTCTTTTTCAATTATTGTCAGTCCTCCTCTAACTTCGATTCCCAGCTGGGTAAAAAATGTCGCAGGCTTTTGGTGCCAGGACCAAATTGATGATGCATCTTTTGTTGAAGGAATTCAATATCTTATAGATAATGGAATTATTGTGGTTCCGGCAAAATCTAAAGTCATCAGTGACACCCAAGAGGTTCCGCAATGGGTAAAAAACAATGCCTGCTGGTGGTCTGAAGGGTCAATTACTGACCTGGACTTTGCATCGGGGATTGAATATCTGGTTCGAGAAGGAATTATTGTAGTCTAATTTCTCATTTGAAAAATTATTTATCTTTTCTTTAGTTGAAGAAATTGGAAAAATTATCCTCTAAAAGAACCTACTCTGTGGCATACTTTATCAAATCAGAAAGATTTTTGCTTTTTCCTTCTGGAAGTTCTGTTATCCCGCCAATCAGACTTTCAGTGGCGACACCATTCCCTGCAAGGACTTTGGCTGCCATAAGTGAGGTCTGACCTGCCATACACACAAGCAAAGATTTACCTCCTTGAAGGTCAGTACTAAGCTCTTCTGGAACTTTTTGTGTCGCAAGCAATTTTCCTACAGTTGTTGCAGTAGGTACTGAAATTTTTGATGGATCCACTCCAAGAGATTTTGCAATAAGATCTATTCCTTCTTGCTTTGGAGTATATTGAGTATGAATCCAAATTATTTTATCATAATCATCAGCACTGGATGCTGCCTCATCAAGGGTGACTTGGGTTCGGGTCTGTTTTTTTGACATTGCTTCAAGATTCTTTTTGTATTTTTCAATCCCATCTGCTACAATTACTACAAACTTTCCACCATTTCCAAAGTTTGCCAACTGGATTGCAGCATAAAGTGCAAGTGCGCTACTTTCACCAATGCTGTGTCCTTTGTCCACAAAAAACTTGAGTAGAGGTTTTACCTGCTCAAAATCTACTTCATGTTGTCCTGCGTACACTTGTGGCTCATAAAGTGTCAGGCCAGACGCTTTGGCTTTTGTCCTGATTCCTGCAACGTCTTGTGCGCTTTGAGGAAATACTACATGGAGAGCCTTTTTTCCATATTTTTCAGAGACATATCTGCTCATGCCCCCTGACGTACCACCAGTTCCAAATGTGCAAACAATTCTATAATCTTCAAGAGAATCTCCCAACTCGTGTAATTGCTGATCGATCTCAGGTGCAGTAACTTTCTTGTGGATATCAAGATTTAGGTTATTGTCATATTGCTCTGGGCAAAAACAACCGTAAATCTTTGCCAGAAACTTTGCCAAATTTATGATGTCTTGTTTTGCTAAAAGTGATAAAATCTCTGGCAATTCTCTGTCAAATATTGCAACATCAAAACCAAGATCAGATAATTGTTGGCGAACATTTGCAGCAGTTGCCTTTGCAGTCAAATCATTTGCACTGTCTTTCATCCCAGGAGCCGGACATATGTCCATGTCAAGATCCATAATGCGGATGTTCTCATTTCTCAATTCCTCAAAGACTCCTTCCTGAAGTCTTCTTGATACCAGCGAAATCACAGTCAAGCCAAGCTTTGATAGTTGTCCTAAGGCAATTCCAAAGTTGCCAGAGGTTGCCTCAATTACGGTTTGTCCAGTCCTTAGATTTCCATTTACAATAGCATCATGAATTATGTGGACTGCAGGCCTTACCTTGATTGAGCCTGTTGGTAATTTTGATTCGAATTTTCCAAAAACCTTAAGATCAGAGTCATCAAGATTAAGATTGTATACATTTTTTGCACATTCCTTCAGGTGAGCAGTAAGATCACTTAGAGGGGTTTCATTTACGATCCTTGTTTTATCCTGCTCGTCAAGATGAGGCACCTTACTCCATATGTCTTGTTTAAACTTCTCAAGCAAAACATTGTCAATTTGTCCTTCCAACGACATGCATAATCTTGAAAC
>JAICHE010000155.1 GCA_025922755.1 Nitrososphaeraceae archaeon | reverse complement strand
TAGTGTTTATGGTCATGGTTTAGGAATTGATACAATTTCTTCAGTAGATATTCAAGGAAAAGAAATTTCAATTTCAGTAGAACTTCCTTTGTCTTTTGATAACTTGGAGGAAAAACAAATTACAATAACTGCAACAGAAGAAGAAACAAAAGAAAACGCCAAAAATGTAACTTTTCTTATTGGTCTATTCCATGAAAATGAAATGATTTTTCGACATTATTTTTTCACACAAAATGGTATTCTTCCAATCACTGTAATTCCTACCCAAGATGATGAAATTACTATTAACGGAGAACAAGATTCTCTTTTAGGTGCATGGTATGGGACAGATTCAAAACCACTAGAAATTTCGGGGCCAATTTTTACTTCAGGTGGACTGTATAATTTTGAAATTGAGGTAAGAACTCTTGATGAGCCTACAAACATCATAGAAGACTCTGGCGTTTATAATGCAGATTTGAGCGTAGCTGAAACACGTACCTTCCTCGAAACGGATTCGCTTGACCAAGAGGTATCCTTTAGATTAAAATCATATTTTGACAAAATTTCTTCCTTTGAATATGATTCTGAAAAAAAACAAGTAACATTTGAGATGCCATTTGATTGGAGTGAAAAGCAAATGTCACACATTCCTGTAGTCCACGAGGAAGTTCATTTCCCTAAGGATTTTAGTGAATTTTTATCTGGAGGGTATACAGGACAAGTAAATGGAATTGATCTTTTCAAATCTTCAATTCAAGTAGATGATTATACTGAAGTCGATGAAAGAATAGTTCATTTTGTATTATTGCAAGATCATTTGAGATTTTTGAAAAACCAAATGAAACAATCGGGTGAACCATTACCTGATAGTATGGTTTTTACTTTATCTACTAGTGAAAAAATTGATTTTCCATTATCAGCATATACTAGAAGCGAGGATTTTCTTGTAAATCTATCATGGGACCCAGTAACAATTGAGCCTGATCAGGATACCAAATTCGTCTTTACCATTAGAGATGGTTCCACTGGAGAGCCTTTACGTAATTCAGATTATACATTTGTAATTTTGCAAAATGGTAAAGAAATACATCGAGTTAGTGGAGTTGCTCAAGTGGGAGGAGAATCTGAGGACTATTACTTTACTGAAGACCAAACAGGTCCCACAATAATAAAATTTGAAAACATAAGAAATACTGGTCAAGAAACTGAATTTGGAATTGTGGTTGCTCCAGAATTTGGTGCCTTTGTAATACTGATTCTTGTAATTTCTTTATTTTCAGTAATTTTTGTTTCTAGAAAATCATCATTTAATATTATGAAATTTTAATTATAATGCAACTAGTTTTACAGTGTCCATGTTTTTGTTTGTCTGAAAATCTTTTGTCATTGTAGAGACCTTTTCTGCATCTCCATCAATCAAAAATAACTCCATACATTTTTCTTTCTCAATTTTGCTATGAAGGTGAGTTGTAATGAGATCCTCAAAATTATGGGTAATCCCAGAAACAACATGGTCAAATTCGTCATTATGAACTACAAGCAATATTGCATGAATATTGCCAGACAAATCTGATTTTTGCTTTTCTTCAGAAACAAATGACCTGATTCCTGCTCTTATGGCCTCTGACCTACCTGAAAACCCCATCGATTTTTGAAGTTTGTCTAATTCTGTAAGAATTTCTTCATTAAGAGAAATTGAGACTATAGGCATACGCCTAATGTTATTAATTATCTTATAAGTTTAGCAATTAAAGTTATTAAGAATTTATAAATTTATTAATAATTCTAATGAAAATTGTGGATGAGCAATCAATTTAAAATTGCAATAATTGCAATAGTTCTCGTTATCCCACTAAGCTCCTACTGGGTTTGGGCAAGTGATTCTAGTTTACAATTTCAAAATGAAAATGAGTCAAACAAAATTCAAGCAATCTCATCATTTTATCCTCTCTATGAATTTGCACAAAGAGTTGGTCAAGACAGAGTTGATGTAAAATTACTGGTACCTGAAGGCGTTGAACCACATGATTGGGAACCAACAATTCAAGATGTGCAAAAAATGCAACAAGCAGATTTAATCATAATTAATGGAATTGGATTTGAAAACTGGGTTGATAACCTCGAAGAAATGAACTACCAAGGAAATATTGTTGACACAAGCAATGGAATTATTAAAAATGAAATTTTTGAAGAACCAAATATTTCTGATGAATCTGAAATTAATCATGATGAACATGAATCTGGTGATCCACACATCTGGTTAAATCCTGTCCTAGCAAAAATTCAGGTTCAAAATATTGCTGATTCATTTTCCAAACTTGATCCACAAAACGAAAATTTCTATCAAACAAATGCAAAAAATTACAAAGATAAACTCGATCTACTCAATTTAAAAATTAAAAATGATTTGTCAGGATGCAGACATGATTTTATTGCGTTTCATGATGCCTTTTCATATTTTGCTGATGAATATGATTTGAATCAACATACAATAATTTCTTCAAATGATCCTCATGCAGAACCAACTGCAAAAACTTTACAAAATGTTATTAATACTGCTAGAGAATTAAACATCAAAATTATTTTCACAGAAGACACAATTGATCCTAAAGTTTCATCTGTTATTGCAAATGAAATTGGAGGAAAAATTCTTGTCTTGTCTCCTCTAGAATCAACTGATAAAGGAGACTACATTTCCCGAATGACTGAAAACTTGGAAAATCTCAAGGAGGCCCTATGTTGAATATTGTAGAAATAGAACATCTTACAGTCAAGTATCCAGATGTAAAAGCACTTGACGATGTTAGCTTTACCGTAAAGGAAGGAGACTTTTTAGGCATAATTGGTCCGAATGGTGCTGGAAAAAGTACTCTATTTGCATCAATGCTCGGTCTGAATACCAAATACGATGGCTCTATCAAATTTTTTGGTCAAGACATTAGAAAGTCCAAAGATTACCTAAAGGAAATTGGATATGTGCCTCAAAAACCAATTTTTGAAAAAAACTTTCCAGCTACTGTAAATGATATTGTCCGGATGAGTTTACGAAAGGAAGCAAACGAAAAAAAGATTGACGAGATATTACAGCAGTTATGGATTCATGAACTAAGCAATAGGAGAATTGGAGAATTATCTGGAGGTCAACAACAAAGAGTTTTCATTGCAAAAGCTCTTGTCAATAACCCCAAAATTTTGATTCTTGATGAACCAGTTACTGGAATTGATCAGCAAAGTATTGATTTGTTTTATAGTATTTTAAAAGAATTAAACTCCAAACAAAAAATTACGATAATTTGGTCATCTCATGATCTAGATGCAGTAAACCAGCTTGCAAATCATGTTGCTTGCCTTAATCGAACATTATTCTTTCACGGAGAGTCTGATGAGTTCTTTGAAAATGACGAACTTGTAAAACAATATTCTGAAGCATCAATGCAGGAGCATATGCATCATCATTAATCATGTCTTTTGAGATTCTAACCTTTAGTTTCATGCACAGAGCACTAATCTCAGGTGTTGCCATTGCAATTTTGTGTTCTGTGATAGGTCTGTTTCTTGTTTTAAGACGATATTCTTTAT
>JAICHE010000154.1 GCA_025922755.1 Nitrososphaeraceae archaeon | reverse complement strand
TTAATCAAGGGTTAATTTTCATAATGCCTTCTTTGATTAGCCACTGAATGCCTTGAACAAACGAGTCATCATCAATTAGTCCATCAGCCCACCATCCTGCATTATTTTTAATCCATGAGGGGATTTCATTTGTTCCAGTTCCAGACCCTTGAGAGGTTGCAGGAATTTTCATAATGCCTTCTTTGATTAGCCACTGAATGCCTTGAACAAACGAGTCATCATCAATTAGTCCATCAGCCCACCATCCTGCATTATTTTTAATCCACTCAGGAATGAGTTGGATAGATGGAGGATCTGGGATGGGTGCAGGAATATCTGCTGTGTTTTCTTGGACGGGAATTTGCAATTGCAAATAATCAGTTGGAGTAGATGGAACAACTCCTTCAGGAGCCAGACCATAAACCCAGATCACATAATTTGCAGTCCCTGGATCTTCATGAACTATCAAGTCAATCAATGCTTGACCCGATGGAGAGTAGAGATATTGTCGACCTTCTTCTTGTGCGATTGACCTTACAGGTGTTAGATTTTCATCAACTGCAAGAAAATCAAATTGGACTTGATTCAAAAATTCCGTATCATCGTATTTACTTATGAAATTTATTTGAAATTGCATAGGACATCCTTGGATAGGGTTTTCCGGTCCATAAAATACATGAACTTGATAATTGAAATTCTTGGTGGGTTTTTTTACTGCTACTTTATCATAAAGGGTCTCACATCCTAAGGCAGCCAATAAAACTTCGGTTGATTGAATTTCTGCAAAAGGATCTTTTTGTACATTTTCTTGATAATCTAATAAACGAAATTTGTATTCGGGTGGCGGAATACCTTCAGACACATGTGTCCATGTTTCAGCTTTTACCGGAAATGGGAATCCGTCAACAATCCAAACTTTGCTAGTATAACCTCCAGTTTTCCAAGTAATCAAAACCGATTCAAAAGTTCCCTCTGGAACAGTTACATCTTCAACTGCAGTGGGTACAACTTGTTCTCCACCAATATTTCCTATTTTACCCCAAGACTTGTCTGAAAAAGCCTTTGGCCCTTCTTTTCCACCTTCATCATACCCGGTTGCAAATGCTGAAAGCCATACAAGTGAGGATTTGAAAGCTCCTCTATACACTCCAAGTTCAGTGCTTCCACCTGTTGGTTCTGGTGCAAGTTTACCAAGCTCCATTTCTCCTTTGACCAGCTTATTTCCATCATAAACGACAACTTCAGCAAGCCACTTGGCTTCTGTTCCAACTTGTTTGTCTCCCTTTATCCAAATATCCATTTCAAATTCTGCACATTCTTTGTAATCAATATGACAAAGTGCATATGAGAACAGATCTCCTTGTTTTAGTCCTTCTCCTGCAAACCATTCTCCGGGGTAATCAACTCCTCCTTGTTGAAATTGTGCAAACGCCGAAGGAAAAGCCAACGAACCAATGGCCAAACTCATAATAATTGATAAAATTAAGATCTTCAAATCTGACAAAAATTCACGTCACAGATAGTTAAACGTTATTCAAATAAGCAAATATAGAGGAAAATCCACTTCAAATTCAAATGTGTGATTGTTCCAAAGTCCATCTTTACGAAGTCGAGTTTAAGCTAGATGGAATGACTGTTGTTCCCACCCACAAAAATTGCGGTTTTGCACTAGGTGAAAAACAGGCAGACAAATTCACACAAGATCTTGTAAAATCATGGGGTCTAGAAGAAGAAGATTCTGATTAAAAATAAAAAATAAAATTGAAAGTTACCGTTGATCACATTTGTCCAACGGCTTCTTTACAAACGCTAGTAGAACATTTGCAATCTGCGCTGCATATGCAATGTCCTTGCATTGCACAGTCGCATGCATAATCGGGATCGCCGCTATCAGCTTCGCATCCACATGCTTGATCTGTCATAAATACACAAAGAATTCACTTATTTTAAAAGTTTAGTACATGCTCAGAAAATTAGTGCCTAGAAATAGATTCTAAAATTTCATTTGAGGATTGTTGAACTAATTCTGCTTGTTGGCAGAGTAGGTTTGAATCGGCCTCGATATCAAAGGCCACTTTTAGAACATGAATAAGATCAGGGTTTCTCTCAACAGAATTTTTGAATCTTACAAAGTTTTCTTTGTTGACATGTCCCAAGTAAAAGTAACAATCAGAAAGCATCGAATTTGATAAAAAGTAGTCATGTTTTTTTTGGATTATCAAATGACGATTGTTTTTTTCAACCATTTCTGAAAAACCGATTGTTGATTTTAACATTCTTTCTAGAAGAGAAGGAGTAGCACGCTCAATTCCCACTGTCTCATTAACTATGGAAATTTTTTCATTTATTGGGTTTTTTTCAAGTTTTCTCATCAAATCCAGCATATGGGTGGGACTGGATTTAATTTGGTTCAGAGATAGAATCCCTTCTGCCAAAAAAAATGCGGCACACTTTTGCCAACAAGGTGCAAAAACGTTAGAGTCGTTAATTGCTTGTTTTGCTTTCTCGCAACAAAAAATTGATTCAAGCAGAGAATTTTTTGCATAATCCTTGTATAGAATTGATCGTTTTTCTTTAACTTTAGATAAGAGCATTCTAAGATCCCACGATTCGTCTTGAATGATTTTCATGTTATCATATTGAATTAGATTTTTTGATTGGGATTCAGAAATTTTACCATGGTGAATTTTTACAAAATTATTTTTGTATTCAATGATTTCTTCATTTTGGGATTTGTCATCAAATACTGTAACATCATAATCACAGACATCTAAAGAAGAATCAGAAGTTCTGCATCCACTAAGGCCAACTGGATATTTCCCCCAATTGTTTTGAGTAATGAGTTCTTCAAAGTTCATAGTGAATAATCAAACGAAATTTGTATAAAGCATCAAACTCACTAAAGTTTACTAAAGAATCCAATGTGAAAGCATTTCCTTTAAATTATCAACATAACTCGTTTTCATCAAGCTCCTGTGGTGTAGTCCGGCTAAGCATACTGCCCTCTCAAGGCAGTGATCTCGGGTTCAAATCCCGACGGGAGCATTACAATTCTAGTTTAATACTCGGTTCGTTTTTTTATATACTAGAATGGCAAATCAGCAAATTTCAGGTCAAAAACATGGTAAGATCAATTTGTATGATTATGACAAGATAATCTATCGAACATTTGCATTAATGCAAAAAGACTTGAGTGAAAATAATTTTCGATTAATCAAAAAGTTTGACAGAGTTTTGGTAAACGAATCATTATCCGATGCAAGACGTTCAAAGATTCTTTCAACCTTGCTTTGTCTTTCAATATTTCTTGATAAAAACTGGGATGCCACAAACAAAGAGGAAATTGAGTAATTAGTTTAAATATTCAAAAATAAATTCACCAAAGACGGACAAGACACAAACACGACTGCAGACCACAAGAAAATCCTAAAAAACTTCTACAGATGGCTAAAGTTTGACTCTAGAGACCAAAAAGCAGTAGGAGATCCAACTGAGACAATCTGGATTCGAATAAGAAAGCCTAGAGAGACCCTAACAGCAGACATGTTAATTACTGAAGCAGAAAAGAACTCTTTGCTCAGAGCATGT
>JAICHE010000153.1 GCA_025922755.1 Nitrososphaeraceae archaeon | reverse complement strand
TAACAACAAAACAAATTGGTACGGGTTTAGGATTAGTAAGTTGTAAAACCATAATTGAAAACCATCAAGGTATAATATCTGCTAAAAATAATCCTACGACATTTATCGTTGAAATTCCCAAGAAAAATTAATTTTTAGCACCTACATCTAATCAATTTTTTTATGATTTGTCTATTCTTCAAGCAAAGTATTAAATCGATATGATGTGAATTTAATCTATGGCTAAATGTGTAATTGTGATTGATGACGATGAGGACACCGTAAGGTTATTTAGTGAATTTTTAGAGGAAAATCAAATTCACGTTGTAGGCAAAGGATACAACGGAAAAATGGCCGTAGAACTTTTTCAGGAAAAAAAACCAGATTGTGTACTAATCGACATTATGATGCCCAATGGTAGTGGATTTTATGCAATAAATAAAATCAAAGAGTTAGATCCAGAGGCAAAAATAATTGCAGTGACCGGAGATGGAAGGTTTACAACAGAACAGAAACTTGAGAAATTGCAAATTCCGATAATATACAAGCCGTTTAAGATGGATGAAGTTATTTCAAAAATTCAAAATTAATAAATTCCCATATTTGGGAAATTGCATAAAATGTTAAATTATGAAATAGTATAGTCATAACATGAGCAAACGAGTAACCATAATGTTAGACACAGACTTAGATAAAAAAATGAGGCAATTACAAGCTAAAATGATTCAAAACACAACAAGCTCAGTTAGCTTTTCAAACGTTCTCAATCAAGTCCTAAGAGAAAGTCTCAAAAAATAAAAAATATTTTTTATTTTCATTTTTTATTTTACATAATCAGTTATTTTTTCATCTAACAAAACATTGCAAATATCCCACGGAGTAACCAACCAATCTTTGTAAATCACATATGGGTGTTCCATGTCATACATAACAGCAGATATTTCGTTAATTTTCAAGTCATCATATAATACTCGTGCTTCTTCTAAATCAATTGAGTTTGCAGGAAAATTTAGAAAATAATCCATCTCTTTTAGATAGTGCATCTTTTCAGTGATTGTTTCTATAATAATTCTATCATCGATGTATTTGTTTGAATTTTCAAGGAGAATTTTTCTAGTTTTGTTTTCAAACATTGATTTTATTATTTTCTCCATGGTGTCATCTTTTTTAAAGGTCACCTGTGATTTTTTCGGCAAATTACTGATGGAGAGATTTGTCTTACAATGCATTCCAATTTCTAGAATTTTTTTAGCAGATATTGCCGAATAGTGTCCCCATTCATTTGCAATTGCAGCATACGCCCTACCTCTTTCTTTCCAATGTTTCATCAAATCACGATATAAGATATTCTCAGAAACAATCAAAGGGTTTGGCTCCATTATGTCTTCTACTTTTGTATCATAAAACAAAGTGTTGGTAGGATTTTTTAGAAGATTATCCATGATTTCTTTTCCACCTATGGTTCCTATTGGATTTCCATCATCAACCACTAGTACAGAATCAGTAGCAGATTCCAAGTACTGCGCAAGCATTCCTGCCACTACCCAGACCTTTTTTCCCTTTTCTATGTGGATGCATAAAGAGTAGGTAAGTGTTTGAGGAAGTAATTCTCTCATGGTTCGGTCTGCAAGAGGCATTTCTAAACAAGCCAACTAATATCACCTCCACAATGAGGACATGCCTTTTTAGACTCTTCAGAACGAGCAGTCACATCATCAGAAAGAAGTGTTAAACAAATATCCCAAGGACTAACTGAAACATCTTTGTAAATCACATAAGGATGCTCCATTTTGTACATCATAAGACACAATTTGTTAAGGTTGACATCCTCTTTCAAAACAAGGACTTCTTCTAATTCAACTTGACTTACTGGTACCTCCAAAAAGTTTTCAACATCAAGTTGGAATTTGAGCATCTTAGAAATTTCCTCTAGGATTACCCTATCGCTAATGAATTGGTTGGAATATTCCAACATTAGTTTTCTAGTATTGTGTTTAAACATTAAATCAATTATTTTTTCTAAAGAGTCATCAAGACTGAAAGTCACTATGTTCTTTTTTGGCATGGAGGAAATACTAAGATTTGATTGGCATCTGATTCCCACATCCAGCATTTTTCTGGCAGATACTGGAGAGTATCCCTGAAATGAATTAGGAGTTATTGCAAATGCTCTTCTTGACAATTTCCATCTTTCCATTAAATCTTTGAATCGGGTCTCTTTTTCCACAATGGGCAAATCTTCAAACATTATTTCCTTTACCTTATGTTCATATTGAAAGTCACGAGTTGGGTTTTTTCGAATATGATTTAGAAGATCATAACCACCAACAATTCCCACAGGAGTATGGTCATCATTGCGAATAACAATGGAATCAATAGATGATTCTAGATATTGCACACACATTTCAGTTGCAACCCACACTTCTCTTTCTTGATTAAGGTAAACACATGGAGTATCCGTTAAACTTGAAGACAGAAGTGCATCTAGTGTTAATTCCGCAATACTCTCTGTATTTGATACAACCATTATTTTCCCCTCATTCTATATTAGAAATTTTAGTATTTGAATAGATTCTTGATTATTATCATTAAGAATAACCTATTTTTATAAATAATTACATAAAATTAATCAAATATTATAAATTATTATACCTGATTTATTATTAAATGTCAATAAAATTTGCACTCGGATCGATTTACACTAAATTCAACCTATGATCTGTTTAGGCTTAAAATTGATACAAAATATTATATGGTAATCAAAATTCGCAGCGTTATGAATGACACAAAAGTTGTTGCAACTGTATTTGTTTTGATAACTTTGGCAATCAGTATTCAATTAATGCTGTAATCTTTTTTGCAAAATTCTTGAAAAGAATTGAAATTATTCTAAAAACGATTCAAATGATTTAGTCCGAGGGAAGATCTTCTATCTTTAGCCTTTTATCAAAGAATAGGGAAGCAGTAAGGTCACCAGTAACATTAATCATCGTCCTTATCATATCCAAAATTCTATCCACCCCAAGAAGAAGCACGACTCCAACTGGTGGTATTCCAGCTGCAATAAGGATAGTAGACAAGATAACAATTCCAGTACCTGGGGCAGATGGGGCTCCAATAGACGCTGCCAGAGCAGTCAAAGATATCAAAAGGATGGTAGTAAAGCCTAAGTCGATATTGAATAGCTGTGCAAGGAAAAAAACAGCCACTATTTGATACAAAGCAGTGCCATCCATGTTAATGGTGGCACCAAGTGGAATAATGAATTGCGACACCTTTGGTTTCACTTTCATCTTTTCTTCTGCAGTTTTGATTGAAAGTGGCATCACCGCAGCAGAACTAGAAGTAGAAAAGGCAAGAAGCTGAGGATCCCGCATCATTGAAAATGTAGAAAAAATTGGCCTCTTTGCAAAGAATTTGATGATGATAATGTAAATTATCATCATTGAAAAAAGCCCAATGACTACGGTTATCATGTATCCGCCCAATCCCACAAGAGCCGAAATACCCAGTTTGGAGGTAATACCTGCAATAAGACCAAATGCAGCAAATGGAGCAAGTCTCATAGCCCAAGACACTATCTTCATGGTTATTTTTTG
>JAICHE010000152.1 GCA_025922755.1 Nitrososphaeraceae archaeon | reverse complement strand
GATTTTCTGATCTAAAAATTAAGAGAAAATCTACTTAAAGCCTAACAAAATTACCTCAAGAGTGGACGTTACTCCAAAAAACTATGAATTAGTTTTCGAACCAGACCTTACAAAATTCAATTTTGAAGGCAAAGAAAAGATTATCATTGATTGCAAAAAAGCCACTAAAATAATCTCTCTTAATTGTGCAGAAATCAAAATAAAATCTTGCAAAATTGAATCAAACAAAATAACCATTCCCTCCTCGTTCAAAACTAGTGAAACATCCGAAGAACTCCTAATCACTCTAAAAGAAAAAATTAGTGGATATGCCACAATTTATCTTGAATTTCAAGGAATTCTAAATGACCGATTATTGGGTTTTTACCGCAGTCAATACAAACAGGCTGGAAAAACAAAATATCTTGCTACCACCCAATTTGAGGCAGCTGATGCAAGAAGAGCGTTTCCATGCTGGGATGAACCCGAAGCCAAAGCAACCTTTGAAATCTCAATAATTGCAGACAACAAATTTACGGCAATCTCAAACATGCCGATAAAATCTAAAAAAAGGATGGAGAGAAAAACACTTTACAATTTCGAAAAAACCCCGGTAATGTCTACTTATTTGATTTATCTTGGAGTCGGGGAGTTTGAATATCTCCAAGGAAAAATAGGAAAAACACAAATCCGCGTTGTTACTACAAAGGGAAACAAATCCAAGGGTAAATACTCGTTAGATTTAGGTAGAAAATTACTTTCATCTTATGAAAAATATTTTGGAATTGAATACCCCCTTCCTAAACTTGACTTGATTGCAGTCCCTGACTTTGCAGCAGGGGCTATGGAGAATTGGGGTGCAATTACATTTAGAGAAACAATATTGCTTTATGACCCTAAAACATCATCAACAAAAACAAAGCAATTCATCGCAGAAGTAATCTCACACGAAATTGCACACCAATGGTTTGGTAATCTAGTCACTATGAAATGGTGGAATGATCTTTGGCTCAATGAAAGCTTTGCAACATTTATGGCAACAAAATTTGTGGACAAATTTTATCCAGAGTGGGATTTATGGAATCAGTTTATAGAAGATGCAATGAACGTTGCAATGGGTTTGGACTCTTTGAAGACCACTCACCCCATAGATGTTAAAGTAAATTCTCCTGCTGAGATTCGGGAGATTTTTGATGCAATATCTTATGATAAGGGTGGCTGCGTTTTGAGAATGCTTGAGCATTATGTTGGAGAACCAAATTTCCAAAAAGGACTAAAAAAATATCTCAAGGAATTCAAATACAAAAATGCTAAAGGACAAGATTTGTGGGATGCTATAGGTAAAGCATCCAAAATGCCTGTAAGTGTTATGGTAAACAGTTGGTTAAAGCAACCTGGCTTTCCACTAGTTGAAATCAAACAAGATGGAAATAATCTTCATCTGACCCAAAAACGATATCTTTTGGAGCCAGACAAAAAAGCCTCTAAAGGTTCTTGGGTTATTCCCCTTTCAATTGGACTGGGTGATTCTACAATCTCAAAATTATTCTCAAAAAAATCACTCTCCATAAAAATTCCTAAATCTGTTGGATTTGTAGCAAATAATGGCAGAAAGGGATTCTACCGTGTAAAGTATGATGAGGGAATATTACTTGATCTAAAAATGTTAGTTGATCAAAAACAAATTCCACCAATAGATAGATGGGCAGTACAAAATGACTTGTATTCTTTATGTGTCTCAGGACATGAACACGTTAGAAACTACCTTGACTTTTCAGATGCCTACTTTGATGAGGGTAGCTATCTTGCATCAATTAACGTTGCACATAATCTTACATCACTTTATTTCCGCGCCTTTGATGAAAAGTTTTCAGAAGAGATTAAAGAATATGCGATAAATTATCTGAGAAAAATTTTATCTGATTTAGGATGGGAGCCAAGGAAATCTGACAAGCATACTGATGTGTTACTACGTTCATTTGCAATTTCTTCTTTAGGTAAAATGGATGATGATAAAGTCGCTTTAGAAGCTAAAAAACGATATCAGAAATTCCTCAAATCTCCAAACTCATTGTCTCCAGACTTGATTGAGCCCATATGTTCAATTGCTGCATGGAATGGAAACTCCAAAACATATTCTGAACTAGTAACACTATACAAAAATGCTAAAACAATGGAAGAAAAACTTCGCTTTTTGGGTGCAATGTGTGGATTCAAAGACACAAAGCTCCTGAAAAAAACACTTGAATTTTCTCAAACATCCGAGGTCCGTTCTCAGAACATGCAGCTTCCAATAATGAGAGTTGCTTCCAATCCTTATGGAAAAGAGATTCTTTGGCCGTGGCTAAAGAAAAACTGGAAAAAACTAAACAAAAAGGTAGGTCATGGAAACCCTCTCTTCAACAGGATTGTTGCAAGCATATCTTCAGTTGCCGATGACTCTATGGAAAAAGAAATCAAAAACTTTTTCAAGAAAAACCCAACTCCGGGTACAGAGAGAACACAAGCTCAAACCCTTGAAAGGATAAGAATTAATTCTAAATTCCTTCGAAGAATGAAAAAAGAATTCCAAAATGGCTAAAAAATTAGGTGCTCCAATTGCCTTAGGGGTAGTTACCGTTTTAGCAATTTTACTTCTTACTGGTTCAAATAATGCCGATGAAGAAGTCTTAAAATCCACCTTTTCTATAAATGCTGTATATTTTCCTTCTACTGGTGATTTGAATGATGGATATATTCAAATTAACTTTCAGGATAAATCTGAAAAAACAAATGCTGTGATTTTAGAAGTTTTGGGAATGGATGAATCTTTTCAAAAAACTTTTCTCTCTACTGAATTTGAAGAAATTATTTCATTTCCAACTCCTCCAAAATATGGCTGGGAAATCCACCCTGTAACACTACTGATAGACCATGACGAATTAGGAAAAGTATCTATCAAAACTGAAATTCGTCCTAATGGAGAACCTTCTGCTCCGATAATTTATGGAAATCCTTAGATCATAAGCAAGATTTTATTGCACCTGCAAAAAGTGATACATGATGGATTTACTATCTGATTTGAAAAAAGGGAAAAGAGGTGCCATTGCCAAAGCAATCACAATAGTTGAAAATGATCAACCTGAAGCAAAAAAACTATTAAAAAAAATTTTCAAGGATTCTGGAAAATCTATCGTAATCGGAATTACTGGCCCTGCAGGTGCTGGGAAAAGCTCACTGATAAATAAAACTGCGGTGGCAATGAGAAAATTACGTACCAAACCCGCAGTTTTGGCAGTTGATCCTACAAGTCATGTTACAGGCGGTGCAATTTTAGGAGATAGAGTACGGATGAGTGAATCTACTGATTCAGGAACTTATATTCGCAGCATTGCATCAAGAGGTGCTACTGGTGCAGTTTCAAGATCTTTGAGAAATAGTATCAGGATTTTAGAGTATGCTGGATTTAACCCAATAATTATTGAAAGTGTTGGAGCAGGTCAAACAGAAGTTGAGATATCAAATATTGCAGACATTACAGTTGTTGTTTTTAATCCTCACACTGGAGATAGCATTCAGACAATCAAAGCTGGTTTGACTGAAATTGGAGATATCTATCTTGTAAACAAAAG
>JAICHE010000151.1 GCA_025922755.1 Nitrososphaeraceae archaeon | reverse complement strand
CTGTCTTTTTCTTTACAGTTTTCCTAACTGGCTTTCTTTTGGCAGCTGTCTTTTTCTTTACAGTTTTCCTAACTGGCTTTCTCTTAACCGAAGTTGATCCAAAAGATTGTTCTTTAAGATTTTTAAGTTCATGGAGTTCTGCTTTTATTTTTGCGACTTCTGCAATCAAAAACTCATTAGATGGAATTGATTCTTTTTGTTGCTCTGCATTTTCAGACATGTATGCAAGCTCAAATTTTATGTATAATTTAAGATTTTATGAGAATTGTTCTGATCTATTCTTTTTTCCTTGATTTTTGATTTTATTCTGCGGCTGATTCCTTTCTTTGTTCTTTTCTGTACTCCATCTTCAACCATATTGGGGTGATGATTGTTGTAACCGCAACCATAATTACAATTGTTGAATAGACATCCGAGGTTAGAATGTTGGATGAGACTCCTACACCTGCTACAATCAATCCTACTTCCCCTCTTGAAATCATACCTATTCCTACTTTCATTCCTTGAGCTTTACTTTTCAAAAACATCATTGCAGGAAGACCACACCCAAATAATTTTGTAACAATGGCAATTATGATGATTACCCCGCTCAAACCAAGGATTTCCCAACTTACTGCACGAAGGTCAACCTGTGCTCCAATAATTGCAAAAAACAACGGTGCAAAAATCAATCCTACTTTTCCAATATATGTCTCAATTTTCTCAAATACTTTGCTTGTGGATAATGCCATTCCTACTGCAAAAGCACCTACGATGGGCGATAGCCCGATAGAGCCTGCTAGGGCAGCCGCACCAAAAAATGAAGCTGTGGCTATTCCTTCAACACTTCCTTTGGCCTTCCACAGACGTGGGGATACTACTTTTGGAATGATGATGACTGCCACGATTAACATTACTGCAAAGAATCCCAAAACTTGAAGGATTGTTATCATTACATCTGTGATTTCTATTGAGTCTACTCCTCCTTCTCCTATTGCAATGGATGATACTACTGACAAAACTGCAATAGCTAAGATGTCATCTACTACTGCAGCACCTATGATAAGACGAGCTTCGGGTGATTTAATCTTGCCAAACTCACTAAGAACTTGAATCGATATTGCAATACTTGTTGCAGTAAGCGCCGTTGCAATCAACATGGACTGCAAGGCATCAAAGCCAAACATTTGAAAAACAGCCAATCCTGCAAAAAACGGTACTACTACACCAAGTGTTCCAACCGTAAAGGATGCCTTTCCTCCTCTCAAAAATTCTTTTGGAGTCATCTCAAGTCCTGCCATGAACAAAATTACGATGGCCCCTATCTCTCCTAGAATTCTTATTTCGTCATTAATTTGTAATAGTTGTCTACCATCCACTATGAAAAATGCACCTAGAGCAAATGGTCCGACAATAATTCCTGCTAATAACTCTCCTAACACAATTGGTAACTTTAATCTCAAAAACAACTCTGCCATCAGTTTGGCAGCAAACAACAGAATGCCTACCCCGATTATTGTTTCAATAAAATGAGCTTCTGCCATTACTTTACATTCCAATAAGTGGTTCCATATAAGGGAACTATTGGTTAAAATAAATTTGGATTTTGCCTAATTATGCTATTTTTGTTGAATTTACAATCACTCCTTTCTTTGAAGTGATCCTTCCAATTTCCTGACTTGAAATTCTATGTTTTTTAAAGATCGATTTTATTTTATTTGCTTGGTTTTGGGGGGCAATTACGCAAAATCCCACTCCCATATTGAAGGTCTTGTACATTTCTTCAGGCTTTACCCCCTGCTCCTGAATCAAGCCCATGATTGGAGGTAATTTGGGAAGAGCGTCTATCTCATATCCAATATTTTTGAGCCTAAGAAGTTTGGTAAATGAACCTCCTGTGATATGGGCAAACCCTGTCACATTACATTTTTGAATCATTTCTAATACTGGTTTGACATAGATTTCTGTTGGTTTCAACAAGGCCTCGCCTATCACTCCAACTCCTTTGATTTTGTCTTTTACCGAATATTTTCCTAAAAGTGCTTTTCTTGCAAGTGAATATCCATTAGAGTGAATTCCACTGCTATTTGCTCCTATAATCACATCTCCGGTTTTTATTTTATTTCCAAGAACAATTTCCTTTTTTGATGCCAGTCCAACAACCATTCCTGCAAGATCAAAAGCAAATCCTTTACCTTCAATTACATCTGGCATGATTGCAGTTTCTCCACCTACTATTGGCATTGCAGATTTTTTTGCTCCAGCAACTAAACCTTCTACAATTTTTTTGAAAATTGGCTGATCATTTTTGTTTGCTGCAATATAATCTACAAATGATATTGGTGTTGCACCAATACATATGATATCATTAACATTCATAGCAACACAATCAATTCCAATTGTGTTGTATTTCTTCATCAAATTCGCAATTACTACTTTGGTTCCAACTCCATCTGTGTGGGTTGCTAAAAGTTTCCCTCCTGGAATCTCTACAATCCCTGCATAATGTCCAAACCCATGTGTTATCTTTGCCTTCTTTTGGAGCTTGTGAGTTGAGGCTATTAATTTCCCAATGGCAGCTTGACTTTTTTTTATGTTTGAAATATCTACTCCTGCTTTTTTGTATGTCAACGCCATAGTTTTGTGCGGATTTGCTGCGAATAAAAGAATTTGCCTAAAGAAGAGATCACATGTACATGCCAGAAAGCTCTTCTCTATGCTCTACATATTTTTGAGACAACTCGGTAAAATCTTCGTGTAATCTGTCTCTTTCTTTCAGTAGGTCTCCAACATCTATATCCATCTGATAGAACCTGTTTATGGCCTGAATTAAGGTAGATGCTGCAGCCGGATCTGGATCCACTTTGTTTGCCTTTGCAAGGAGTGTAAGACCTTGAATTTCTCTTACTAGACATTCGTTTAAAATCCCGCCTGGTATTCCAGTGATAAATCCTTGAGGGATTAGGCTAATGTCTGCATCTGCCATTGTTCTTACCAGGTCTTCTTCAGCTGCACAATACGCTTTATCATCATGTTCATCACTTGCAACACCGTCTAAAATCACAATTTCCTTGGAACCTTTCTCTGCAGCCCAATCTAAAATTGAAGAAACAATTGTGTACAGTCCTTCCATTCTTAATGTTATTTCACAAATTATTGCACAAATCGTACCTTTTTTGTTTGAATAAAATCTAAAAGGATGTCGAAGTCTTCCTCTGATAAAAACAGTTGATGGTGGAAGATATTTTGATCTCATTACTCCAATCTCTTTCATTTCTAACTGTTCTATGATGTGATTAATTGACAATGGTCCTACAAGACCAGCGCCTACAAAACCTGCAAAAATTATTGGACTGTTTAATTTTGTTTTACCTGTCTCAAAAACTTCTGCATCGGGAAATCCTTTTTGCACTCTTTTCGTCGAATCTTTCTGTCTAATTACTTTTGTGAATAAACAGATTCAACATCACTCTTCCCTTATCTGTTATTGAGTAGATGACATTTGATCCAACAGATTCTTTTTGAACAAAATTGTAATCTACACACAGATGCAAATAGTTCAAAAATGATTTTTTCATTCTGATCTTTGATTTTGAATACAGCTCTGAAAAAGTCATTGGG
>JAICHE010000150.1 GCA_025922755.1 Nitrososphaeraceae archaeon | reverse complement strand
TGTTTCTTCAAGAGGATCATCTTGGAAGACAAACCATGGCATTGCAATATCGATATTTTTTTCATCCATGAATTGTTGAATAACAAATCTATAATCATCAGCAGTAGCACCACCACCCACATCAGCTGGATTACCATTATGAATTGGAACAGCAGGGGGGAAACGATCTTTCATTTTTTTGAGTAGTTGTGGAGAAAGTTTTCCTATTGTAAGACCAAATTTTTCTAATTGATCAATTCCGCCAATCATTGGGCCAGCACCGTTACTAGTCATAGCAACACGATTACCCTTTGCAGCAGGTTGCCATGCAAGTGCCTTTAAGACTCCGGCAAGTTCTTGATAACTATCCACGGAGATAATTCCTGCTTGCTTGAATGCACCCATAATGATTGCATTTGACCCACCAAGAGAACCAGTATGTGAAGCTGCTTGTTTTGCTCCTGCTTCAGTTCTTCCACTCTTCCAAATAACTACAGGTTTCTTCTTTTCTTTCATTACACGTTTTGCAACGTTAATGAATTTTCTACCATCACCAAATCCTTCAACGTATAATCCAATTACTTTAGTTTGAGGATCATTTGCAGCATACCATATCATATCTGCTTCATCAACATCAGAACGATTACCAAAACTAATCATCTTGGATAAACCAAACACATCTGCACTTTCGAGCATACTAATTCCCATAGTACCGCTTTGTGAGAAAAATGCAACAGGACCCAATTTTGAACGAACCATTCTTTCTTGACCTTGAAATGCACAATCAAGACGATTAGCAGCATTGAACATACCAATACAGTTAGGACCAATAATTCTGATTTTGTGTTTTTTAGATAATCTTGCCACTTCAGCTTCATATGCTGCACGCTCTCCTCCAAGCTCTTTTCCTCCTCCGGAGACAATTACAACACTGTGGACTCCTTTCTTTGCACAATCCTCCAAGACAGGAGGAGTCATAGACAAATCGACTGAAATTACAACAAGGTCAACATCTCCAGGTATTGCTGAAACTGATGGATAGCATTTTTGCCCAAAGATTTCATCAGCCTTTGGATTAATTGGATAAACTTTACCTTTGAAATCATAATTTACCAAACTGTCTAAGATAGAATTTCCAATTTTTCCCGGAGTCCCTGATGCCCCAACTAGTGCTACAGATTTTGGAGTAAAGAATGTCTCCATGTTTTCAATACTTGGTTTTTCTTTTGAGATAGAGTTTTTCTTTTTCTCTTTATTTAGAATGATTTTTGCATCAACTACAAAGTGAGATTTTGGATATACAATTACAGGGTTAAAGTCAATGCTGTTAATATAATCGGCATTTTCTACGCCTAATTTTCCAATGTTTACTAACATTTTTGCAACCATGTTAGTGTCAATTGGCTCACTTCCTCGGAAGCCTTTGAGAAGTTTGGAGCCTTTGAGCTCATTTAACATTGATTTTGCATCAGAAGTGGTAATTGGAAGCATTCTAAATGCAACATCTTTCATTACCTCTGTCATAATTCCACCAAGGCCTACCATGATGATTGGACCGAATTGAGAATCGTTTTGGATACCTACAATTAGTTCAACACCTTTTGGAACCATCTTTTCAAGAAGGATTCCTTTAACAGTGACACCTTTCTTTTTAGAAAGACGTCCATACATGTCAGTGAATGTCTTTTTTACATCATTGACATTGTCTAATCCCACTTTAACTCCACCAACATCAGTTTTGTGTAAAATCTGTGGTGATACTACTTTCATTACAAGTGGAAAACCAATTTTCTTTGCTTCTTTTGCAGCTTCTTCTGCAGAAGTTACTAATGCATAAGGTGGAACTTTAACACCATAAGTTTTGAGAATAGATTTTGATGATTCTTCAGTGATGACTTTGTGATCAGTTTCGATAATTTCATCAAAAATTTTCTTAACTGCAGCCATCGTTCGATCGATGAAATCAAAACTCAGTATATTAAACTTTGGTCAAAGATGAAATGTAGATTTGAAATTGTTGTAAAAATTCTTCATATTGGTTTTTACAATTGAAATATTTTCATCAATGTCAGATCTAATTTTGTCAGGATCAATGTAAGGAATTTGACGTAGTTTCTCTTCGGTGTTATCTAGCCAGAGATTTATCATCTCTTCATTTACCTCCATATGAAATTGGAGTCCTACTGCACTTTTGTATTGAAATGCCTGATTAGGATAAATTTCTGAATGTACAAGTCTGGTTGCATCATCAGGTAAATCAAAAGTATCGCCATGCCAATGAAAAACAGTGAAGGGATTTTCAAATCCAGAAAATAGGCTCGAATTTGACTCTGCAACTAAATCATTGTAAAACCCAATCTCTTTTTTGGGGCCTGAATAAACCTGACCTCCAAATGTTTTAGCAATTAGTTGAGAACCAAGACATATTCCAAGGACGGGTGTTTCCTTTTCTACGCTTTTTTTTATTAGTTCTTGCTCTTTTTGTAAATACGGAAGGTCGTCATTTGCACTTTCGGGAGCACCTAAAATTACAACCAGAGAAAATTCTTTTTGTGGTAAATTTTCGGTTTTTGCATGAACTGAATGTGTACTAAACCCGTCTTCTTTTATCAATTCTCCAAGATATCCAGAACCCTCTATGCGAGTGTTTTGCACAAACAATACATCTGACATAATTCAATTTGAGCAAAAGTGCTTAATATGTTAAGGCAATAATTCCAGTATGCTTGTTACCGAGCAAGAGATATCTGAAATTAAAAATTTTGTTTCAAATCTAAATTCAATGAAACAAAGTGTTGTCATTGTTGAAGGAAAGCGAGACGTTGCTGCTTTGAGAAAAATTGGTTTTTCTGGAAAAGTTTTAGAGTTTCACAAGTTTGGTGGAATGATTAACTTTGCAGATTCGGTTGCCGGATATGAAAATATCATCATGCTTTTTGATGGAGACAGAAAAGGGAAACACCTCACTGGAAAAACAATTCAGCTTTTGCAAAGAAGAACCAATGTAGACTTGACATTCAAAAGAAAGCTGACATCAATAACTAAAGGAAAAATCAGATTTATTGAACAACTGGTTTGTTACGAATCTTATTTTATCTAAGGCCAGATGCCTCGGAGCTCAAAGGCTTCAACTACACGCTTTACAGCAATTGCCATACATGCACGTCTCATGTCTATTTTCTTTTTCTGGCTTAATTCATAGGCATCATGGAATCCTGTAACTAGGTGTTCTTCCATAAGTTTTGCAACATGTACAAATCCCCAATATTGGCCAATGTTGTTTTGAACCCATTCATAGTATGAGATTGTCACACCACCGGCGTTTGCCAGAATATCTGGGACTACAACTATTTTCTTTTTGAACAATATTGGATCAGCTTCTGGTAGTGTTGGTCCGTTTGCAGCTTCACCGATAATTTTACAATCCATTTTCCTGGCAATATTAGCATCAATTTGATTTTCTAATGCACCGGGAATCAAAATATCACATTTAGTGGTTAGTAATTCTTCCGTAGATACTTTGGTACTTCCTGGGAATCCCACAACAGTACCTTTCTTAGCCTTCCACTTCTCAAGATCTTTCATTTTCATTCCTTTTGTGCTAATAATATCACCTTTAGAATCAGATGCGCCTA
>JAICHE010000149.1 GCA_025922755.1 Nitrososphaeraceae archaeon | reverse complement strand
TATTACAAGGAGGAGTATTACATCAGATTGACTACCAGCTTCCATCAGAAAGAAATCTTGAGTCACAAACACTGTACTATACTGCCTTGTTTGGGATTGGGCTTGGCATTACAAACTTGGCAATTTATGGAGCAGAACAGAGAAGCAAGAAGCTAAAATTAGAAAGGAAAATGAAACAAAAAGGCGACCATTACGACAAGGACGCAATAGATGATTCCTATCATTTTGAAAAGAAAGGGGGTTCTGATTGATGTCAAATAACAAAAATAATAATTCAAATATTATTGCCCTTGCAATCGTTTTGTCATTTGCAATTGGTTTTGGAATTGCTACTGTAGCATATTTTGCTGTTTTTTGTGATGATTGCTTGGAGGCAAATCCAGAGCCTCAGACCAAGTCCCAAGTAAAGTGTAAAGAAGACTCAAGATGTATCCAACCACCTGCTTTAGAGGGTAATATTGAAGCAATAGGTACTCCAATCGGTGAGGAGAAAAGTAGATTGTTGCAAGAAATGGTTCGTCACCCCATAATACAAAATGCACTAAAAATTTCCAATGCGCAAGACTCTGAAATGTCTGAAGGTATCAGGGCACAAATCTATTTTCAAAGAGAAAAAGAATGGACCTCATCCTTGAAAAACACACCATTTATGAATTCAGTAATTCAAAACGATGTATCTGACTTTTTACGAGAAAATCTAGTTATAGAATCTGCAGAATTTGGTGCAATCACCTTCGGAGAGCATATCTTGACTAATCAATTCGGGCCAAACATCGCAGTATCCATCAAAACAGACAATTATGATCAGAGTCAAGATGACTGGTGGCAGCAATCCTTCAGAGATATAGATGGGAAACCATTTGCAAGAGAATGCGAATTTGATAGCAGTGCAGGAATTTTCTCTGAAGACTTGGTCATAAACATACATGATGAAGCAGGCAAGTTTATCGGAATACTCAACTCGGCCACTCCTTGTGATGTTACACTAAAGTCAACAGAGATTGAGACAAAAATAGTTCCTGTACAACTTGATAACATTACCCCGATAGGGCACTACAAGATTGCATATTTACAAGAAATGGTAAAGGATTCTGCAATACAAAATGCCTTAAAGGTCTCCAATCACGAATTTTCTGGAAAAAATTTTCAAGACATGTTTCAATTAAAGCAAGACACACCATGGCCTGCTCCGGATTTGGAGCCAAATGAATTTCAAAAATCAATACTTGAAAACAGAGCATCTGCTTTTCTCAGAGAAAACTTGAAAATCAATACAGCAGAATATGGTGTGATTCAATTTCCAGAATTGATTTTAACTAATGCAAAAGGCGCAACCATCTCCAGTACGGATAGAACATACAACTATATCCAAACAGATGATGAATGGTGGCAAGTAGCATCAGAAAATGATGTGCTGGTGAGACAATGCGGTCCCGACAAATCAATTAACATGAACTCAGAGGATATCATCATCAAGGTATTCGATGAGAGAGGAGAATTTATCGGGATACTAAATGCTGCCACCCCATGTAATGTGGTTTTAAACAAGCCATTGTTTTTCTACGGAGATTCAAACTAGATGCAATTATCCTATGAGTACTGTAAGTGCAAAGAGATCCTGATCTTTTTGTATTATGAATGCATAATTAGAAAGGTCTGTCAATGAAATTAATTTGCTCATTGTTTGTGGTACTTGCTTTGTTTATAGGCATACAGCAAACAGATTTTGTTTTTGCAGAAGATAAAAACATCAACTTTTTTTTAGACAAGGCATGGTATGAGCCACGAGATATTATTCAGATAGATGGCTGGATAAATGATGTAAACTCTACTGAAATACAAATTGAAATTATAAATCCAGATGGATTGGTTGTTGTACACCAGAGAATTCCACTTGAGGAGGTCTTTGAGATCGACCACAAAATAGCTGCCTTTGGGGAAAGTTGGCAAGAAACAGGATTTTATCAAATTAAAGTTTCACATGCAGGAGAGTCTGAATCCAAATTGTTTGCATTTGGTAATTTTAATCCCAGAACATTTGAACCTAAAATTAATTTAGACAAAACCACATACTCATGGACCGATATTGTAAAAATTACCATTACGTCTCCAAATGATAACAAGAACATCCATCAAATTGACAAAATAAAAATCGATATCTCAACTCGAGCAGGAGTCCTATCAGACTACACACTTGAGGAGAATGATTTCAGTGATGGAATTTTTTCTGGAATAGTAACCTTGACTGGTTATTCTGGTTTTGATTTGAATCAAGATGGTAGGCCAGGAGATGTTCGTGGATACACTGGAGGACCTGGTCCCGAAGAAGGGAATCTGGCTGCAAATCCTAGCGACACCATCAGGATTACATACTCTACTCCATTTTATGATGAAAAAATTGAGGCCAAAGCCCCAGTAGAGTTTCAACAAGGAACCATACAGTGGGTAGACTTTCCAATTTATGCAGACTCTAAGGCACTGGTTAGAGTAATTGACAATGATATGAGACTGTTGCCTGAAACACCAGATAGCATCAAAGTTTTGGTAAAATCACATCCCCAAAAATACTCCAAAGAATACACCCTAAAGGAAACTGAAAGAAACAGTGGTATTTTTGAAGGAAAAGTGGAACTAAATTCCAAAGACAAAATGAGTGGAGTGTTTGTACAACCAGATAGTGTTGTTTCAGTAAAGTATGTCGATACAACATTACCTTCAAGCTTTCTTGTAAAAAAATTAGATGTGATTGCAAATGCCACAATTGTAGGAACACAAGAAAAAGAATTGCAACCAGAATCAATTCCTCCTTGGGTAAAAAAAACTGCAAAGTGGTGGTCTACTGGTGCCATTGGTGATGATGGATTTTTGCAGTCAGTAGAATATCTTGTTGATAAAAAAATAATAAAATTTTCAGACAATTCAAAATCGGATCTAGACAGAAAACCTACCATTCCCCACTGGTTGAAAAAAACTGCAGGATGGTGGGCACAGGGAATAGTTTCAGATGAGGAGTTTGTAGAAGGAATATCTCATTTGTTAAAACAACAAATTATTGTGATAAGAAATTCTCAATGAGTTACAGATTACAAAAGTTGAGAGTTATTCTCCTGAATAGTAATCCCGCTCGACTCTATCTGCAATATTGAAAAGTGTCTCAGGTGATAGTTGGGAGACACAGTCTTTAATCCACAAGTCATCAAGGTACTTCAGCGCATCTGCATCTTCTTTTGGCATTTTATCAAAATCAATCTCTGAGTACTTTACCTGTATCTTGAATCCTTCTGATGCAATCTTTTCACACTTTTTTTCCAAGTCCATCTGCTGTGGAGTGTTGTCTGCCTGTGCGAAAAACTGAATTGCCATTGAACCTATAATTGCCGATCCAATCCCGACTGCAATTACCAAAAATATGATTGACCTCACACGCTCAGACCTCAATTATCACATAAGAAGTCTTGTGGGATTAGGTTTGAGGCAAAATCAATGTTTTTTAAACCCTTTAGAACCTATGCAGACATTGTCAGAAACTGAAGCTCAGGTAGAGGAGAAAGAAGTCCCAGTAGAGGAAAAGGCAGCAGAAACTCCAGTTGAAGAGACTGCAGCAGAAACTGAGGTCGAATCCAAAGCC
>JAICHE010000148.1 GCA_025922755.1 Nitrososphaeraceae archaeon | reverse complement strand
GCAAATCCATCATTGAGATTATTAAAAAATCTAATTTACTACGAATTTGATATGATTTCTAGTGAAAAAAACTAATTTTGAGCCTGATAAATTGGCTCTCACCAAACAGGATATTCTTGATTTTTGCGATAGGGTCCTTGAAAAATGGTCAAAAAACCCAACACAAAACACTAACAACATCTTGGCTATGAATGCCGTTAAAACAAGTGTGATATGGACTGATGATGAATCTCTAAAGGCGATTTGGGGTGAAATTCTCTCTTGGACTTTTGATCTTTTGTATGAAAATGCATTGGCCCAAGGAAAAGATGATCAAGCTGAGTGGTCTAACGTGATGAAAAAAATAAAGAATAAAAAATAACAGTTTTAAATTTAGTTTATGAGTGCAAACACCATAAAAAAGGCAAAGAAACTTGTTGAAAGTGGCGGTGTTGAAAAAATTGATGAGGATCTTTATCAAATAAAATCATCCTCTGATCCTGAAAAATCTTATTTTGTTACCTCTGATACATGTGAATGTCCTGGATTCAAAAATTTTTACAAGTTTCATCATGGAAAAGGGCTAAAAGCAAATTGTTCTCATCTTGAAGCAATCAGAATTTATAAAAATGAAAAATAATTTTATTTTAAATTTTTAACGTTGGTCTTACCGATAAAGACCTTATTTTTTTTAATTATTATTGGTCGCTGAATTAACCCCGGATACTTTGTCATTAATTTAATGATTTGATTATCTGTGGGGTTCTTGAATTCAATCTCAAGTTCTTTGTACATCTTGTCTCGCTTACGTAAAATTTCACGTGGGGACTTTCCACTCAAATTAATAATTTTTTTTAATTCTGATTCTGTAAATGGGTCTTTGAAGAAATCTCTTTTTTGAATATCTATCTTCAGTCTGTCTATTTCATCAAGAGTTTTCTTACATGTGATGCATGATGACTTGTGATAAATTATGGGGTCTGATTTTGTCAATAAATATGGTATGACCAAATGTAATAAAATTGAATCTATGGGAATTTATCAATGTTTTATACGAAAAAACCCTCTATGAAACCTCTTATCTTAAAAAGTGTCTTAAGGTAGATTATAGTTACTGATAAAATGCAAAAATGTCCATTATGCCAAACAAAATACAATGATGTTGCAAAAGTTTGCCCCCTACGACATTGTTCAAATTGTGGTTCACTAAAGTTACAAACTCACAAAAAAAGAAATTTTCAAAGCACTAGGGCAAAACTAAATTTTGGCTTTTTTTTGCCTGCTCTTGGCTTTTTTGCTCTGGTGTATGGATATCTCTTTTTTAAAGGAGAATTAATCCCATTTTTTAGCATTGTTGCAATTTACACCGTCTTTTTCATTGGTGTATTGTTCAAAACTACTGCCAAAAACATCCATTGCCAAGAGTGCAACGCCAAAAATTTTCCTTCTGTTCAAGACGTTAATCTTAATCCGATTAGGAAAGATACCACAATTGACGAAGATGTTCTAACAAAAAAAATTGCCAAAACTGTTCTAGATGGATTAGCAAAAGAACAAAAAAGACATAACAAAAAGGACATAATTATACGAATAGGTGGAGCAATTTCATTAATTACTATTGCAACTCTTGGAACGTTCTTTGTCAACCCTGATGATGTTTTACTTGGAGATATTATTGAAATGATAAAATCATTCCAATAAATTAAGAATCATTAATTTGAATAATTTGTCCATTCTCTACTGTAAATAACAAAACTTTACCATTTACCTCTACGGAAAATATTGATTCTTTGTAATCTACCTCTACCACAGTTTCATCAACAGTGACAGATATGGATGTTTTCTGGTTATTTTCAGAATCCTCTTCAGAGATTAAGACAGATTGAGTTGTGGCATTTTCGCCCATTTTCTGATTATTTTGGTTTTTAGGAATTTCAGTAGAGTTATTCCCCAAATTTTCTATGGTTTCTCTGCTGGTGCTTATTTTTTCCAGATATGCATTTTGAGCTTCTTCAGCGGTTCCGCCATCGTTTAGTACTTGTTCTCTTACTAATTGAGCCTCATAAAATAAATTCTTTGTAAAATTCAAATGTTCAATTACCACATCCATTACGTTTTCATATAAACTATTGACATAGTTTTCATATTCTGGCCCAGAAAAAACTCCAAAACCAGGATTGTATTCTTCAATTGCTTTTTCTCTCAATTCATTTTCGATCTTATGTTGTTCCTCAAAAAGCTACTTTTGCTGAGTGATTTTTTCATGTATTTTTTGTTCTTCAAGGAATTCTGCATTTAATTTCTGGTAATAATTAAAGAGCATAAAACCAATGGGGTCATGACCAAAATCTTTCGGACTATCATCAAGATACTTCTTAGCCTCAGGTGTTGATAGTTTTGCAAAGGTTGATGCTGATTGGGAAATTTCACCTTTTACCTGATATTGCATGGTGCTAATCCCTGTATTTTCCTTATCTGTCGAGGCTGAAATTGTGACCATGTAATTTCCAGGCAATCTTTCATGCTTTCCAAGTTCTACTATGAACTCCCCTGACTGGCTTGTGTGTGTTTATCGACATTGATTCAGACTTTACATTTATTGATGCGTTTGGAACAGGCTTTGATGCATGATCAATTACCATGCCTGATACTATTGGCCTCTCTCCTGAAAATATTGGCGAGTTCTCTACACTTGCTTAAATTTACAAATCCCATAATTTTGCCTCTGAATTTGAGGCTAGCGGAATAACAAGTAATTAAGCGAAAATTCCTAAAAATAATTGATTTCTGAACACAAAACCATGTCTTGATTTGGGTTGTTAAGAGCCGATATGAAGAAAAGCTAATTTTTCTTCAAATATTTTTGATTAATTTTTCCCATCTAGTTCTTAAACTAGCATACAAAATATCAACAAATGGATTTGGAAAAATTTCAAGGGGATGTCAATAAAGTCACTGAGGAATTATCATCTAAATTAGAAAAAAAAGATTTACCGCGACTAAATTTTGTGCGAGATCAGCTAATTGAAATGTATAAGAAAAATCTTGTAAAAATTAATCATTCTGTTTTGGAGCTTATATGTGCAGCAAATTTGATTGCAAATGGATATTCTGTTAATGTGGAAAAAGAAGTATCTGAAATTTTGGTATGTGATCTTTTTGCAAAGAAAGGAGATGGTGATACTATAATTGAAATTGAAACAGGATTCACTCCACCTGATCATGCTTTAGATACTATTGATTACTCTACGGCAAGGATAATGAGCAAAATTGCTCGCTACAGTAAGCATTGTGCAAAATTTTCCTTGGCAACTCCTGTTACAGGGATAATCCCAATTCCAAAAATTTTTCTTATTCCGCCAAAATCTAGAAAAAAAGAAGATATTGATAAAGTCAAGAAACTCTGTGATCGCTATTACAAAAACCCTCCAATTTCATATGATGATATTCTTAATGCACGATTACATTCAATCTACTTGATAAATGTCGATAAAACTTTCGCAAAAAGCTTAGATCCTCAAGGGTATGTGGATCTTACAGAAAAATTGCTGAATAGGAGTGAGGTAAGGTACTAACCTCCAAAAAATTCAAATCCACCAACACTTCAATTAATATCAGATATGATCTGCGCTGCTTGTGAAACTAGGAAACACTTTGAATGCATCGATTGTATTAACAACCACGAAACTCATCTTTGTAGTTGTGATTG
>JAICHE010000147.1 GCA_025922755.1 Nitrososphaeraceae archaeon | reverse complement strand
TAAAAGTTATGATATGCACATTAACTATGATGCTGCTCATGTAGCAGGATTGATTGCTGGTGGTAAGTTTCAGGATCCTCTACGAGAAGGTGCAGATACTATGACTATGAGTACTCACAAAACCCTGTTTGGTCCTCAAGGGGGCCTAGTTTTAGGTTCAGAAGAACATGAGGAGGGAATAAAAAAAGCAATGTTTCCAGGTCTTACTAGTAGTCATCACATACACCATATGGCTGGAAAGGCAATTGCATTTGCAGAGGCTTTAGAATTTGGAAAAGATTATGCAAGTCAAGTTATTAAAAATGCAAAAGCATTGGCAGAGGCCCTCAGCGATGTGGGATTCAAGGTTTTAGGAGAAAGTAGAGGATTTACAAAATCACATCAAATTGCAGTAAATGTTCTTGATTACTCCGATGGAGGAAAAGTAGAAGCAGAATTGGAAAAGGCCAACATCATTGTAAATAGACAGCTAATTCCTGGCGATATCAAAGCAGGGAGAAATTATTTCCATCCCGGTGGTATTAGATTAGGGGTTTCTGAGATTACCAGAATCGGAATGAAACAAAAAGAGATGAAGGAAATTGCATCCTTTATCAAAATGATAGTTATTGATAAAAAAGATCCTAAGAAAGTTCTGCCCAAAGTAAAAGCATTCAGAAAAGATTATCAAAAGGTTCACTATTGTTTTGATAAAAAATTAGGTGCATATGAATACGTAAAACTACGATAAAGTTTTACGACGCATAATCGGTAAGTAGTGACTGATCGCCTTTATTCTTTCCAAAAACTAGGTCAATTTCGTCAGATAATGCATGAATTCGGCCTTTTTGATATTCACTTACTTCATAATTATCTACTAACCTTTTTGCTAATTTCAGATATTTTTCAACAGAACCACGAGTAATAGTTTGAATCAACTTATGACCACAAATACAATTTTGAATTAAAGGAAGACGACGATAAGATTTTCCACATGCAGTACATCGAAAGCCCTGTCTAGCGTATGCTCTAAGGTTTCCCATAATATCAGGAACTAAGTGTGTTGAGATTACATTAGATACAATTTCAGATGTGTTTACAGCATCAATCATATCGGCATTGCGAATTTGCATGTCAAGCTTATCAAGCATAGATCCTAGTGTAGAGTAAGCACTTCTGGATTTTGAAGTGGTAAGAGATGATGTATTATGAGTAAAATAATAATCATAGAATTGTCTTTCTGTTTCTAACCGTGATTCAATAATTTCAACTGAATTTACAGTTGATGCTTTGTTTTGTAGTAATGTTGATCTAAAAAATTCTAGAGGAAGGGTCTTTGTAACCTCCAAGTTATGTGCCTGAGGTTGAGACTCGTGAGGCAATACAAGAGGTTGAATTAACAATGGGGCATCCATGAGTCCCCCAATCCTATCAGAAAGAAATTGTCTTGAGAAATTAAGAAGACTGTCCATGAGAAGCATAATTGAATCGGCGTCTCCGTCAGCATCTCTCCTTTTTGCAGAATGCCAATTTGGAGTGGCAAAACAGACATGAGTTTCTGTAAATCCAATAACTCTACCTACAATACCTACAGAAGTGTGGGGAGCTAAACCAATTATTAGATGACCAACAAGTTCATCAATATTTTTTACCTTATAGAACGCTGACTTTCCATAGAATTTTGTCAGTAAAATATCAAGATACTTGCAGATAGAAACAAGATATCTTCCACTTTCATATGGTATTATGACATCTTGCATACGAATTTCGATGAATTGGTTTTCATTGGTGATTGGGTTTCCATCAATATCATGTGTATATCCTAATTCTTTGAGTTTTTCAATTGGTGTTCCTATCCATGAAGGTTTGAACTGAGTTATGGGTGAATTTGTTGCATCAAAACGAACGGTTCCATCTTTGAATGTGGTTAAGCCAAAATTTTGTCTGACAAGACCTTTCTCTAGGGGTTCAGGTATCCTATCTTGACTAATCAGCTCTTTTACACCTTTGAAAGGTTCTTGTGCTCGTAAACCCATTTTTTCTTGAGCATTGAGGAGTCTTTCTTTCAGAGGAAAGGGTTTGTAGGAATGAGATGATGCTTTCCTTTTACATTTTTCACAGTATTGTGATTCTAAAATTTCTCTACAGTTTGAGCATTGATATTCTACAGAGGTTTTTTCACCACATTTTGAGCATTTTATTCCAATTGAGGGTTCATTACACTGATGACACTTGCGGTTGAAAATATTTGTGAAAAAGTTTGTGTGTCGTGAGGCTTTCAAAAGGTCTCTAGTTGGCCCTCCTTTATCACTAATTGGGAATAAAACATGGGTTGGTGGTTTCATTTGTCGGGCTGCTGCTTTTTCTGGTCTTCCAATCCTAACACCGATTGATGTAGAAGACTTGTTTTTTACTTGAATTCCAGAAGATTCTGAAAGGATTTTTGGTACTGGTTTATCTTCAATTTTTGGAGGATTTCTAAAGAGTAAATTATAGAAAATTTTTGCCTCATTTTCTTCTAAAATTATGGAGTTATTTTGAAGGTGTGGCACTCCCAATTTTTCAAGGATTTTTTTTACATTTTGAGGGTATTCAATAGAATTCTCATTTAGTTTTGTTGGTTGTAAAATTTCAGATAATTCTGATGTTGAAATTTGATCCCAAAAATAGAGAAAAGAAGGATGTAATGGAATTTGAAAATCTAAGGAGATTTTTAATGCTTCATCTAATGTAGGTATTTTCTTGAGAAATTGACTTAGATATTGGTCGTTAGGCTCATATTTTGATAGTTTTTCTCTTAATTCCTCTATCCAAAACTCTTCAACATATCCTGAAGGAACTAACTGGGCATTATTCTCTAAGAAATCCCCAAATGAAATTAAAATATCTCCCAAATGAAGAATTTTTTCGATTTCATTTTTGATTTTGATTCCATGTTTGACATCTTTTATTTTTACAACATTTCCATTTTTTAGTCGGACTATGGGAGTTTCTATAGAATCAACAAAAGCTACTGTTGCTCCTTTCCCTGGAATATCGATCTTAATTTGAGTGCCAACAGCTATTGTGTGATCTAAAATTTCTGCTATCGCTGGGTGAATACCGACTGCTGCAAATCCAGTATTACAGGCACGGCCATATCTTAGTCTAAATCCTCCCAGTTTGTTAGGCATGGATAAAACAGACCTTCCTGTGATGACCTCACGCATCCTTTTGGTGGCTGCATCTTCTTGATCATCACCTGTTTGAATTGCTCCTTTTAAGTCGGCTAGCCATTCCCAACCATCCAAATTATAGAGTTGAATTCGTTTAAGTAATTTTTTGGCCCTTCCAATCAGTCCATCATTAAGGACTCGTAAAGCTCCTCCCCTAACTCTGTCTGTTTTGATCCTCACCATTCCTTTATGGTTAACCACCTCATAGGGATCAGTATCTACACCATCAAGTTCCACGGGAAGATTAGATATTACATGTATGATGTCCTCATCTAAGATATGAAATTGAAAATTCCCCGCTTCTCTTTCATAGATTCGTAGCTCTTCTACAAATCTTCCTGTTTCATCATCAAAGGAGTCTGCTTGATATTTTGATAGACTCACCGCTTTTCGTACATGATCAGCTATCAACATTGTTACAGCAGATTCTGTTCCTCCAGCTGACCTCATTGGGCCTGCTATTGAAACAGAAAGGTAATCAGAACCATCTTTGTTTTTCTTTATTTTGACTTCACTAATGCCTTGTAGAGGAGCAATGGTGACGCCTTCTGTTAC
>JAICHE010000146.1 GCA_025922755.1 Nitrososphaeraceae archaeon | reverse complement strand
ACAACCCTGGCGATAATGAAACGCCTCCTGAAGACACCGATGTAGGGTTTGAAGAAAAAATTAAACAAGGAGATAATCAATGGGATACAAGACCTACCTTTGGAATAAATCATGAAACTAGAGAGACAGTTTTAGTGGATAACGGATTTACATTTAACGGTGAGTCCTTCTCAATTACTGATAATCACCACACTCCCTTTGATAAAAAATCCATAAATCTTGGAACAGAAAATACCTTTGTTGCTACTGTCTATGCTGATAAACGACTAATGGTTCAAGAATTCCTCTTCGGTGTTCCGCAAGTTGGAATGGGTCATCTAGCCGAAATGAGAATTGAAATTTGGTATAATTTTGATGGAGATATTGAGGATGTAAAAATTGTTCAAGAAACTAATGTAATTGATCCTACGACTTTGAGTGTCACTCATCAAAAAGTAAAATGCATGGAATCTGATCTTGAGGAAAAATGCGATAGAACATTCATGTCTGCAATATTTTTAGAGCCATTATTACATCAAACAATGGCAATAAAGGCAATAGATTTCAAATTCCGCGATCAGACTACCTATCTTAATGATGGATTTGAGATTCAAGGAAAATCTCTAAACCCAATGGAGACAAAGATGATTCCATCAAATGTAAAACATCAGGGATTGCTAAAGGTAACTCAAACGGAAAAATATAGTCCTTATTGGATTTCAGAAGATGGAAGATTGTTTGAAATGAATTCATTTGGCTCATTTAAAGAAATTAATCTCTCTTTTGAACGATTCCAAGACACTGGTGATGCAAGAACAAGACTACATTCAGGATATGGGGCAATTATACAATATGAACAAGATAAGGCATCAAAACTATTTGACTCCACAAAACTAATTTCAAATCTACCGGACAGCTTTGGATATCACTATGAGTATGGTGAAAGAATCAATGAAATTATGAAAAAACAAATGCTCATAGAAGAACAAAAGGCCAAAGAACTACTTGAGCAAAAATATGTTCAGGCCCATTGGTAATCTGATTTAATCTTTGTAAGATCTAAAAAGTAATCAACCCTGATTATTCTTTTTCTCCTTTCCAGATAACTCTTTGAGGGAACGGTATTTCTATTCCTGCATCATCGAGGGCATTTTTAGCAATAGTAAGTAATGATGGCGCGACTTTTCCCCAGTCTTGTTTTGGATGCCAAACTAAAATCAAAATGTTGATGCTTGAATCGCCTAATTCTTCTACTCGAAATTCTGGCTCTGGCTCATGAAGAACATAAGGCATTCGTGAGGAAATGGTCTTTTTCAAAACCTCAATTGCACCTTTGATATCTTCTTTGTAAGCAATGCCTACCTTGGCTTCATGTCTTCTAACGGGTGAATCCGTTAGAACTCTAATGTTTGATGTAAAAAATTTCTCGTTTGGTATTCTCATAATCGTCCCATCAAACTTTCTTACTCTTGTTGAAAAGGTACCTACATCAACGAAACTTCCTGAAATATTACTGTCTGGTAATTCAACAGAGTCTCCCTGTTTGGCTGGCTTTTCTATTAACAAGAAAATACCAGAAATTAAATTTGAAACAACTGATTGGGTGGCAAATCCAATGACAATACCAAGAATTCCTCCGGCTACAAGCAAACCTGAAAAATCAACACCGGTACTCGTGGTAAATACTAGGAACGAAACAATAATTATTCCAAAATAAATTAGTTTTCCAAAATTCTTTGCGGTGTGTTCTGGAAGAACTGGAGCGTAATATTTGTTAAAAAGTGATCTAGATATTCTTGCTATTGTAAATCCAATTAGCATAATGATTCCACCTATTATCAAGCTAAACAGAGAAAACTCGCTTCCTGCTATTTCAAAAGAATTCAACTGCTCAAAAACTTCTTCAAACATTATTCCAAGCCCATCTCCATTGAAGGTGTTTCAGTATCTTTTTCCCATGAGGGAGATTTTATCCAATCCGTTTGCAATCTTAATTCTGCAGTTTCAACGTATTCGACTGCTACTCGTTTTTTCAGAGTCACCTTTAGTGAGTCTAGTTGAACTCTATCTTCTTTGTAGTATAGAAAGTGATCTGTAATTGGAAATATTGCTTTTGTAATAGAGTATCCTCTTTCTAACAAATTTTCAAAATTTACTCGCATTACACAGCTGTGATATGGATGTGAGTCAAGCTCATTTTTTACTATTGGAACTTTGTAATACTTGCAGAGCTTTCCTGTATCGGGAGCACCATACAATCCAAATCTAGAATTTGATGGATCGCATGTAAACCAATCCATTGAATCTTTGTGAGTGTCATGAACCAGAAATATTCCTATTTCTATGGGGCAACGAACTAAAAATGAGGTTGATGCCCCTTCGCTCAAAAATACCTCCTTGTTAAATTTGAGATACACAAAACTTGTTCTATGAGCTGGATAATTCAAAGGCCTAATTGGTGCGACTTCTAATTTAATTTTAGATTTTGATGGGATTATTTTCTCTATTACATTTCCTTCGGCATCTTTACGCAAATAAGAAAAACCTTTCTCATCATCTCTTGATATTCTTACCTCTACTGATGGAAAAAACAACTC
Source organism: Nitrososphaeraceae archaeon (assembly GCA_025922755.1). Lineage (GTDB taxonomy): Archaea > Thermoproteota > Nitrososphaeria > Nitrososphaerales > Nitrosopumilaceae > Nitrosomaritimum. The sequence goes on along the minus strand of JAICHE010000146.1, from coordinate 1,250 downwards.
TAGGTTCTCTTCGACCTCATAAAATCCATATTTTGCAAATTCTTTGGTCTGTTCCATACCCTTCGAAATCTGAACGATTTCCACACTTATCTAGGTTTAGGGGAAATTGTTTTAAAAGAATCATATTAATTTTGAAAGGTATCTTCCCAAATCTCTCCTCGTAGTAGATCTAGTTGGGAACTTTTTCCACAATTTCTTTTGATTTTGACCTTCGTTTCTTAATTAGACTGTACATAATCATTCCAACGTTAATGATAGAGACAATCTCAATCAAATCTACTCCATACAAAAACCAGTCAATTACGGGATGGACTCTTGATACAATTCCCGCCTCTAACATAATGTCTGCATTCCACACCATGTGAGGAACCTGGATGAATTGTATTATTGCAATTAATATTACACTACCTAGAATTTTGTTTTCATACCAATTCCAAAACTTATTCCACATATTCATATATGATATTAAATTTTTTATTAATTAAACAATGTGAAAATTAGATGAAACTAATTAGATTCAACTAATTTTTTTAGGAATAAAATTTCAAAATTTAGCTTGACCTATTTGAAAAATTAAATTTTTTACAAATCTGTGTTGATTTTTTCTTTTTTCATCCAAATAGTTTTTCCTTTATGATCAATTAATTCAATATTCATTTCATTGAGAGTGTCTCGAATCTTGTCAGCTTCTACAAATTGTTTTTCTTTTCTTAGTTTTTCTCTATTTTGAATCATTTCATCAATTTCATTTTTTTGATCTTGTGATATCCTTGGAACGTTTATCCCTAAAATGTTCATCATTCTTTCAAATTCAGGAATAATTATTTGGCTTTCAGTTTTACCAATGCTTTCGTTTGCAGCTAATCTGTTTGTCTCCTTTACGAGGTTGAAAAATGCCGATGTTGCTAAATGTGTGTTAAAATCATCTTCTAGAGCATCATCAAAATCTTTACTTAATTTTCTGATAATTTCTGCCGTATTTTCTTTATTGTTTGTGCCAATTGAGTGGATCAATTCATAGTAGCAAGTTTCTGCTTGCCTCCATTTTGTTAGGTTCTCTTTTAGTAGTTCCTCTGAATAGTCAATTGGTTTTGAATAATGTCCAGACAAACAAAACAGTCTGATGATGTTTGTCCCCCAATTATCTAAAACATATTTTATTGATTTTATGTTTCCAAGAGATTTTGACATCTTTTCACCATTTATTGTAACCATTCCTACATGTATCCAAATTTTTGCAAATTGTTTTT
>JAICHE010000145.1 GCA_025922755.1 Nitrososphaeraceae archaeon | reverse complement strand
TGATACAGGGTATGTGGATTCATGGCGGTATGGGATGTCAATTAATTCTATATCGACATCTGTCCTTTGATGTATGGGCTTTTTTTCCATTGCAGCTCGTTGCAATGCAAAAATACTTTCTACTTTCATTCTATAAATTAAAGATGAGGATAAAGCTGCCATACCGGCAACGCGAAGGTCTTTTTTCTCAGTTTTTTCTAAAATTCTAATTAATAAATTCAAAATTTTGATTAGATCAATTTCCCATACATCTTTTTTAACAACAGAGTTAGGACTAAACAGAATATTGACTGGTTCCTGCGAAATGCTATTTGGCATTCCTTCATCGTTCACATGAGAACTAGTTTTCTATACCATAATATCTAGACGCTCTATTTTTTTCTCATATCCAGTCAACTCTTATATTGTCAAGTCTGAAATCTTATTTGATGAAGTCTGCCAGAATTATCGGTCCAAATGAACCGTTAGAAGTGGTTGAATCTGAAAATCCCACACCTCAAGATAATCAAGTTGTAATTAAGGTAAAGGCTGTAGGAGTATGTCATAGTGATTTGCACTTGTGGGAAGGGGGTTATGACTTGGGAGATGGCCAATTTATGAAAGTAACAGACCGTGGTGTGAAATACCCTGTGACTCCAGGACATGAAATTGTTGGCACAGTTGAGGATATGGGAAGTAATGTTAGCGGTTATTCTAAAGGAGATGAAGTTTTAGTATATCCATGGATAGGCTGTGGGGAATGCCCTGCATGCAAAGTAGGAAATGAAAATTTATGTGATGCTCCAAAATCTCTCGGTGTTTTTCAAGATGGTGGTTATTCTGATTATGCTTTAGTTCCTCATTACAAATATCTGGCAAAATTGGATGGAGTTAATCCTGACTCTGCAACATCTATTGCTTGCTCTGGATTAACAGCCTACAACGCAATTAAAAAATCAAACATGAACTCTCCTGAATTTCTTGTGATAATAGGAGCAGGTGGTCTTGGATTGATGGGTGTACAAATTGCTAAAGCTATTACAAAAGCAAAAATCATTTGTGTCGATTTGGATGATTCTAAATTAGAGACTGCAAAAGAAATGGGTGCAGATTTTGTCGTCAATTCAAAAGATCCTGAAACTTCTCAGAAAATAATTTCAATTTGTAATGATAAAGGAGCTGACAGTGTAGTTGATTTCGTAAATGCTCCACCTACAGCAAAACTTGGAATCTCTGTATTACGTAAAAGAGGTAATTTGGTTTTAGTAGGTTTGTTTGGCGGTTCTATGGAATTATCCTTAGTGACAATTCCTTTGAAATCAATTACCATACAAGGTGCATATACAGGAAATTATAACGACATGGTTGAATTGTTGGACCTTACAAGAAAAGGAACAATTAATCCCATTATCACCAAACGATATACTTTAGATGAGGCCAATACAGCACTAGAAGATCTCAAGGCAAGAAAAATTCTTGGTCGTGCAGTAATTAATCCTTAAACAAACTATTCTTCTAAAATCCATCCAGTCTTAATTTCAGAAATATCGTAATCTTCTCCTATCCCTGTTGCATATCTCCACACATAAGGTTCCTTTGTCTTCATTTGATTTTGAATTTTTAAAAGAGACTCTATCTCAGAATTTAAATTCTCGTCTGCATTTCCTTTCTCTTTACAAAATTTACATTTTTGATCAAGTGTGACGGGATTGGATTCAATTAATGGATATGCTTGACAAGCAAGTGGTCTTTTCTCATAAATTGAACAGGGATAACCCCCATGAGGTGATTTTTTTCCTGATTCTGTATCAAGAAACGGACATGTGTTTCCATTTCTTTCCAAACCCATCATTTGGTAAGCTAAAATTTTTATAACTTCAGAATTTTTTTCATTTGATACTCCTATTCTTGGCAAAATCAAAATGTTCATCCTGTTTTCATTTGCTAATTTTTCTAGCTTTTCTTTTTCCTCAGGAAGAATCAAAACGCCTATCTTGCCAAATTTTTTTCCAGGATAGTACTCTCTCTCGATACAACATTGAGAACAATCCTGAATACAACTAAATTCCACAAAATAGTGAATGTGACTTTACATAAAATTGATTTTATTGTTTTTTGGTTTTCCTGAGTTAAAAAAACCAGACAGTTATATGGTTAAAAATGTAAGTTATGGTATGGGAAAGCGCCAAGTAAAAAACGAGAGTGCATTAAAGGAAATTAGAATTCCCGAAGAAGGAGAAATGTTTGGAAGGGTACTCAAAATGCTAGGAGGAGAAAATGTTATGGTAAAATGTACTGATGGCATAACTAGAAGAGGAAGAATTAGAGGTAAATTGAAAAGAAGAGTTTGGATTCGTGATAATGATATTGTAATAATAGCTCCTTGGGATTTCAAAGATTCTGAGATGGGAGATATTGTTTGGAGATTCACTTTGCCTCAGGTTGATTGGTTAAAACAAAATGGCCACATTCCAAAAGACTTCTAGTCTAGAGAATGCCTTTATTTTTTGAAAAAATCTACTACTTTGACAGAATTTTGGTATTTTTTAGACTTATCTTAATATACGGAGAGCTAAATCAAAATAGCAAATGGAACAAGGCACAGTAAAATGGTTCAACCGAACTAAAGGCTTTGGTTTTATCGAAAGAGAATCAGGAGATGATCTATTTGTTCACAAAACAGACGTTGAAGGATTCATCAATGAAGGCGATAAAGTCGAGTTTGAAGTCGGCGAAGGTAAAAAAGGACCAGCTGCACAAAAAGTCAAAAAATCAGCATAGATTAGACGTTTTATTGATTTAAGATATAATTTTTATTTTCTTAAATTAGTCTTTTTTTATTATTTTTTATTACTTATTGTAAAATATGGATATGGGTTTCATATCATGTCTCTTAAAAATCCAGTAAATTCATCACTTGGAACCACCGTTCTAATTTCAAGAATTCCTAATTCTTCGAGTCTCTCCCGTTTGTCATAATATTTGTACACTCCTTCTTTGGAAGGATAAATTGTAATGGTGTCTTGTTGTCCGGGCTCTAAAAGATCTGTTTGTATATCTAATCCTTCAATGTATAGCCTATGATGTTTTTCTCCATTATTTATTACCGTTAGAATGTATGCAAAACTTGTTCTACTAATTAAATGGGGATTTGGCTCTCCAGTGACTCCAGAAATTCCTCGAAGTTGAACTTTGCCATCTATTTCTTCAAAGGCTACTGTTTGCTCTACTTTTTCTTGCCAGAAAATTTCTACATGTCGAACATTACCTTGACCAATAAATCCAATCATTGCAGCTAGCCCTACAACTCCAGCTATTACGGCAATCACAATTAATTTCCTGTCTTTGAAAACCACTATACATTATTGGCATCTATGTTATTTTAAATAGAATACGATTGTTAACCCTGAAAATCGATTTTAGAATTGACTTTCTTGTTTGAAATATACTTTTAAATTCATTCTTGAGAATCAAATGCTTTTGTAATATAGGCGAATAGAAAATAGCAGTAATGGTCATTCGTTCATTTACTTATCCTGTACCTCAGATTACTTATCTTGTAAAGAAAAAACTATGGGCACAAGTCCTTGTTGCTTTATTTTTGGGGTTAATTGTGGGTCTTGTTTTGGGTCCTGAAGCTGGACTTGTTGAAAAAGGTACTGCGGAATTAATTACTGATTGGTTATCTATTCCGGCAAACCTCTTTTTGAAAATAATTCAAATGATAATAGTTCCACTAATTTTTGCATCTATTATCCGAGGCCTTACCTCGTCGGGAAGTATGGAGGACCTGCAAAAACTAGGCTTAGGTGCTGCATTGTATTTTATCGCAACAACTGCTATAGCTCTTACAATTGGAATCTTAGTTGTAACTGCCATTGAACCAG
>JAICHE010000144.1 GCA_025922755.1 Nitrososphaeraceae archaeon | reverse complement strand
TAAAGTGGGGAATGCATAGCACAAAAGTCAATTAGACTTTTTTTATTTTCATGCCTAATGGAATCTAAATTCATACCCAAAACAGTAGGCAAATTACCGTGAATCTATTTTGATTCCCAATTCAGTAGCTGGGCCCAGCAGAAATTGTAGGTGCAATTAGAGAATTGAGTCAATTGAATAGGATCGGCTCGATTTGAACGAGCGACCGCTGCATCCCGAATGCAGAATCATTCCAAGCTAGACTACGATCCCAAAAACTCCCATGAATTCACCTAAATTAAAACCAACAAATTCAAAATCCCAGCGGTCCCATTTTTATTCCAATTTTAATATCTGGTTCCAACTTGATTCTCACTTTAAATTATTTTTTAGAAAGGATGAGGGATTCTTCCAGCCTAATTTCGTAAAATAAATTCACAGAATACTTTATTCATACTATATTGACAGAATAAATTAGGAATTTTTAAGGCTAGTTTATGAACAAAATTAGAATTTGTTGCAATAAAGGCACCAAAACAATCGAAATGGACCTGGAAAAACCAAACTGGGCAGGAGAAAACTTCCATGATCATGAAACAAAAAGAGTTCTTCTTGCAGGCAATCTTATGACTTCAACGGCAAAAGGAACCAACAAGGTTCAACTCAGTACTATAAATCGAAAAAGACCAAATTCACTCACAGGACAAATAATTTCTACAAGAAGAGGAACTGCCATTACAAAAATTGGTTAATTCAATTTTTTTATTTAATTTAAAATTGTTTTTCTTAGGCGTCTCTTGGTTGCTCATAGTTCTTGTGAATAATTAACTTGTCAAATCCTTCATCCTTCGTGGGAGTCTCCAAATCTCGAAGCTGTTTATTGATTACTGCCAATGGTAGTTGGTCAGCTCTTCTCTGTCTTCTTTGTTCAATTAGACCTCTTGATGTGTTCATGAATATTCCAATTACTTGAGCATTGTACTTTTTTGCCAAATCAATGTGAGACTTTCTAATTTCTTGAGTAAGGTTGGTGTCATCAACAACCACACTTTTTCCTTCTTTGAGGCAATCTTCGATATGATTCATTTCCTTTTTTCTGTTATTGTCAAAATATGATAGCTGAACAACCTCATGCTCAAAATTTGCCCTACGATAGGTGGTTTTACCACTAAGTGCAATTCCAATCATGAGGACATATTCCATAAACTAAATGATAATTCATTTCAGATAAATCTTGAAATTATTTTTTCTTCAATCCAATAACTAGATATTCATTCAAAACAGCAGAAAGGCTTACTGACTTTGAAGATTCTTTAATCTTTTTAGCCTGTATTTCATGAAGTTTCTTTAAAATATCATCATCCAATACTATTGTGATTCTTTTTGCCATAAATGAAGATCATCATTTTATCCTTTTATACCGTCGGAGTTTTTTTAGATTTGAATTTCTTATACTCAAAACGGCAGGTAAATCCTCGTGAATTGGTTTTCATTCTCAATTTAGTAGCTGGGCGCAATTAAATTCAAATTTTGAAATTATTCTAGTATTGACCCCAACCACGCTCTACAAGACTTTTTGCGGTTTCAGGTTTTACACATACAGGAATTTTGGTTGTAGATTTGTACAGTATTTCTAATCCTTCTTTGCATACAAGCTCAGAAGGATTGGACAACCATGGCAACTGGTGTTTTGGTGGCATCACATAATCCGATCCAAATTTTGACATCCTCTTTTGGAGTATAGCCTCTGAAAAATGCTTCCTTGCATTTTCATCATCTCCCATCATTTCCAATGACACTCCTGCAAAATGGTGATGCACTCCTGATTGGAAATGTTGAATTACTGACTGGGTAAAATCTTCACCCTTTTCATAATGAACTCCTGCATTGTGATGTTGAATTGCTGATTCGTGATGATATTTTGCTGCATTCTCATGATCATCTAGTAAAGAGTATTCTAGAGCTGCATGATGATAGTTTATGGCAGCTTGATTGTAAGAAACTGCTGCTTGGATGTGGTAACTTGTTTCAACAAATTCTTTGGCAGATTCCACAAAATTTTGAGCTTCTTTTATTTTTCCAAGAGCAGCTTCAATTGAACCTGATTCTGCAATTCTGGCAACCTGCTCCCCTTCAGGATCCAACACCGTAATAATTCCATTCATCCACGGATGTAAAGTACAGTAATATGACAAGTTTCCAATATCGGTTGGATCTATTATATGGGCGAATACTTCGTCTTTTTCTAGTAGACCACTATTGAAAATCCCATCAGGTCCTCCTTGAAAGGAACCCGAAGTAACAGTATGGGTATTAAAATCAAAATTAATCCAACGTACCTTATCATTAACAGAAACTGTTATTTCTGAATCAAGATAATGAAGTGAACCACTTGGATTTGCAGCACCTTGTGGGATTACCACATCAAATGTTTTTGCATATGCATTATCTACTGCAAGTGGAATGAAAAAAACTAATAATAAAAACACAATAATCTTATCAAAACTTTTCATATCCAAGTGCTAATTGCACACTCTTAATCTAATTTAACATAAGATTCAGATTATCATGTTTGAAAAACAGAAATGAAATGAAAACTCCTGAACTCACATCAAGTAAAGTTCTATCGATTGAAACTAACTTAATTCTGACTCCATTTTTATTCCCAAAAAAGTAGGTGGGCCTCTAGGGATTAGCTTTCACAACCAATACTAATTATTTTGTAATGTTACAAACTTTGTCATAAGTGTTAGAAACATCTGGTACACACAATAATTTAACTTCAAAAATTTTCAGAGTTTACCAGTGACTCACAACATTACAATATTTCTTGGACTTTCTATTGTTGCAACGTTAATTTTTGGAAGCATGTCCTTATCCCAATATTCATTTGCCGCAGACCCTGAAGATAGAGTGGTTGACATATTGGAGAATAACTCAGTAAATGGCACAGTTGGAGTTTATCTCAAGGAAGTTAACGGCCCAGTCTTGGCAGATTATAATGAGAGTTTTATTTTTGAGCCGGCAAGTACAATCAAAGTTACACACCACCTAAAAGCAATGCTTGAGGTTCAAGATAATCCCGCATATGACTTGAATACTCCAATTAACTGGTTCCAGGATTCTCAATTTAGTAATGGAACGGCAATAGTCGACGATCCAAACACCTCTACAGATGAGAGAGGCTCAGGTTGTCCAGTAGACACTGGAGCATCAGTAGACACTTTGGAGAATGGATTAACCCTGATGATGGTTCCTTCTGATAATAGATGGACTCAGGCTATGAGAGTAGAATTTGGAGAAGCCAATATCAATGCACTAATGCAAAGCCTTGGAATGACTGATAGCTTGATTCAACATAGGATTGGTTGTGCATCTGACGCCTTACTAAATCCTAACCAACTAACATTGGTTGATGCTGGAAAGCTATACGAGGAAGTTGCTAACGGACTTTTGAATAATGACACAAAAGCCGACTTTTATGAAATAATGATTCAAGATGATAATAGATTTGAGCAATTAGTGGATGATGAAGTTGGGGGATTAAGTAGTACGGGAATAGATGACTTTAAAGATTTACGAACAGCAGCCCTAAAGGCAGGATCTTATTCCCTTGATGGAAAACAGTATAGAACAGTTGCAGGATGGGCCCAAATCCCCTTCAAAGACAATTCATGTAATGTAGTACTACAAGAGTATGTCTTTGGTGCATTTATTCATCAAGCCGATGATTTGGGACCACAAGATGATATTAGAACGCAGGGAATAGAGTTGTTCCGTGAAGAAATTCATAATGCATTGGATAGTTGGGAAGTTTGTGAGACTGATTTGGCTTTAGACAAAACTGGTCCTATAGGTGATGTAGTTGCAGGAACAGAAATTTCCTATACCGTGGAGGTT
>JAICHE010000143.1 GCA_025922755.1 Nitrososphaeraceae archaeon | reverse complement strand
TGGTACGTAAACAATTATTATTTTTCTTTATCATCATCAGGATTATCCCACATGTGCATTGTTCCTCGGATCATAAAGGAGCCGACAATAATTGCGACAAGCCCACCCACTATGAACATGAAAAATCGTCCTATACTCTTAATGCCGGCCACGATTATTCTATGAAGTCTTTGTAATTATAATTGTCTGGAAAACAAGATTAATGACTAAAATCAAAAGATAATGTGAACTGCAACAACAAGGAAATTGGCTGTTATCATGATAATATCCTTCATTTGGATGGAAAAGACAGATGCCTAGTAAAAGGTTGCAAATGCCAAGAATTTCAAGAATGAATTGAAATTAAAGTGATGCCAGTTTATTTTCCAATGTTTGAATCTCTTTTTGAGCTTTGTCGTACTTTGATTTTACAAATTCCTTTTTTGCCTCAATTACCGCCACTAATGCTTCTTTGTAGTTTGAATCTCCTTCTTTGATGACTTCACATGACTCAAGTGTTTTGACATCTCCTGTGATTGTAGCCATCGCTCCTTTTTGATTAAACTTTACAATTCCTCCAAAGGCTTCAATTGGCATAAAGGCAGATTCTGCCTTGCATTTGTAAGTAACACGTCCTGTTTCAGTATTGAATAATTGAGTTACGCCGCCTGCATTTCTAGATACTGTTACTGTCATAATTTTAGGAAATATTATGAGGTATTAATGATTTTAGAAAAAAGATCAAGCTGCAGGATCAGCTTCTGGTGCTGTTGCCTGAGCTGCTAACAGTTTGTCAATTTCATTAATTGCCAGCTTGTCTCTTCCAATAAGATCAAACTTTTGCAAAATCGTCTCGAATTTTGTTTCTTCTTGAACTTGTTCATTTACGAACCATTCAAGAAACGCATATGTTGAATGATCTTTTTCTTTTTGAGCAATTTCCACCATTTTGTGAATGGCTGCAGTAACTGTTTGTTCACTTTTTAGTGCAGTTTTGATCATTGTCTCAAGTGATTTGTAAGATGCCGCAGGAGCTTTGGTAGCTGGAATTGTGGCTGGTGCACCCATATCATTTAGATAATGAACTACTTTTAGCATGTGAGTTCGTTCTTCATCAGATTGGGCGTAAAAGTAACTAGCTGCTCCTTCATATCCTGTGACTTCACACCATGATGCCATTGCAAGGTAACTACTTGATGCATTGGCTTCTAATCCAATTTGATCGTTGAGTGCTTTTTTCATTTTTGCAGAAATTTTCATTTTATTAAAAACATTTGATATGTTCTAACTAAAATTGGTTTCGTCCCAAATTAAAAAATCTAAAAAAATTATTCAGAATCGTGGTTTTTGTCTTTGTAAAGTTCTTCTATTACCACCACGAAAGGCTCGCCAACAGGATACTTGTCACCAAGTTTCCAAAAATAGACCACTTTACCATATGTTTCATTAAGTATTGGCATCAAGGGTTTTGTTTCATCTAGGGTAAGATCAGGGAGTTTTGCACTTACATTGGGAAGTTCCGTCTTATGATAGTGCCAAAACGTTTTTTCTTCATCAGATAATTCAGCATAAGAATCTGCTCCAATTACATATTCAATTCCATATGGTTTGTCTTGATCACCCATTCCAGTAGGGAATAAAAGGCATGCTGCGGTCATGTCATCATACATTTTACAGTGATGATGAACAATCATATCTAAAACAGAGTCATCACCATCAGGAATTAGGTGATTTATTGCCTCAATATGTAAATCATTAAAACCCTGATGATTAGGATATTCGATTTGGCGAGGATTTAAAACCTCATCATAGGTTTTGACTCCGATTATTTTGGGAACTTCAGTTATCTCCTCAATCTCAGAAGGTTGTGAAACAATTGTTGCAATTCCATACCCTTCCCATTTTTTAGCAGTATCAAGACTTACACAAACAACACTTTTAGTGTTAATTCGTTTAACTGCTACTTTGGCATCTCGGCATTGATCATCAGTTAATGAATCACCTGAAGGTTTAGAGATAGAAGAGTCTAATGAGTCAGGGCAGCCATCAGCATCCTTGAATCCATTAATTGTTTCTTTTTCCATAGGGCATGCATCAATAGAATCAGGGATTGAATCAAAGTCAGAGTCACTTTCAGGTTTAAGGTCATTTGGAAGTCTTTCAGGGCAGCCATCATTGTCCAAATAACCATTAAAGGTTTCAGGTAAATTCACACAGTTATCTACTCTATCTTCAAACCCATCACCATCAGTATCTGGAAATTCAAATTTTGTTTTCTCTTCAATCACAGAGTCAGGACATCCATCAGTGTCCTCAAATCTATTATAATTCTCAGAAACCAATGGACATTCATCAAGGTCATCTAAGATTCCATCATGATCACGATCGGATGCCATCAAAGACCACGCATCGTTTGCAGAAATAATAAAAGAGATATTTGTAATCGCAATTATTGAAAGCAAGACGATCAAAAAATTTGATTTTTTTAATCTCAACGAACAAGTATGTTTTATTATTGCTTAATAATTTATTGAAAAATTCAAAATCTGGTAATTAAAAAATAAATTGCAAACCCCGATAAAAATAAGATCCCAGCAAAACTTAAGATCTTCATCAAGATAGAAGGTTGCACATTTTTTTCAAGAAATTTTCCAGTTACTAGTCTAAAATTAATTATAGCAATTACCGGTGCGATCAGAAATGATAGAACAGTTGCAAAATCAACTATTTCTTTGAGATTTCCTGCAAATCGTAAAACCACTATAAGAGAACCTGCCAAAAGCAAAAAAAGAAAAAAAATGTAAAACGAACGGAATTTTGAGCGTATTACCGCCTCTTTTTTAGTGAAAATTAGTTCTACTGTGCGCTGAAGTGCCCTGGAATAGCCATCAAATACTGCTATGATTGTTCCAAACATTACGGCAAATGCTGCAGCCGCAATAACCAGATAGCTCCATTCCCCTATGGTTTGAGTATACAAAGTAATTACCATATGAGCAAAGTCAGCATTGTTGTTAGGTAATTCTTCACCTGAACCAAAAAATATGAAAGAACCAAGGGTAACAAACATCACAGCCAAAATTGTGGTTATGACATAAGCAAATCTAAACTCAAACAAAGTTTCTCGTAATTTTGGTCGATAGTTTGTTTGCTTCATTCTCTCAAGAGTCCACAAGCTATTCCAGCTCGACAAATCTAGTGCAGTGGGCATCCAACCCATCAATGCAAGCAAAAAAAGAATGCCTCCACTAGTCCAAAGTTCCTTTGGAATAAAATCTTCTGCAGGTTCAATAGGACCATTCCAAAGTACGAGTAAAAATGCACAAGTTGTGGAAACCAAAAGAACGATGGCGACAATCTTAATCAAACTATCTAAAATATTGTATTTTCCTATTGCAAGGATCAACACACAAATCCCAAACAAAAGAATTATTGTCCATTGTCCTAAAAATTCTAATCCAAAAAGATTTTCAAAAAATCCTGCAGTTACAAACCCCACAGCACCGGTTATAAAAAACATTGAAGCTATGGTGATAAAAAAATACATCCACAGTACTGGTCTTCCAAGTTTTTTGTACCCATCAATAATACTTGTTTGAGTTACATTTGCATAGCGAGAGCCATACTCAAAAAATGGATACTTTAGAAGACTAACAACGATTACAAAACCTAACAACAATAATCCAAAATCAGCACCTGCTCGCGTAGACTGAACCAAGTGAGAAACGCCAATAGCAGTACTTGCAAATAAAATACCAGGACCAGCTGTTTTTGAAAATTTTGACATTTTTTCATTCAAAATGCTCAAATTCTATGGATTGTCTGATATTGATAAGAATAATGTAATTATAAGAAAAATTTAGGCACAGATTTGAGAAATTGTATGTTAAATCACAAGATTAGGATGAGATTA
>JAICHE010000142.1 GCA_025922755.1 Nitrososphaeraceae archaeon | reverse complement strand
TATTTGGTCCAGGTACACCATTACCAACAATTATTGATCATATTACTTTGGGAGTATCAAAACTAAGAAAAATTTAAAGGAAAAAAATTATTCTGTGGAATCAGGCCACATCATTTTTCGCATCTGTTTGCCAACTTTTTCTATTTGATGCTCATCAGTTTCTTTCATGTATTTTGCAAAGGATTCTTGTCCATTTTTCTGGTATTCACTAATCCATTCGTCATTAAATGTACCATCTTGAATCATAGTTAGTACTTTTTTCATGTTTGCTTTAGTTTCAGAAGTCATCACCATTGGACCTCGAGTAAGACCACCATATCTTGCAGTCTCACTTACTCTTCTCCACATTCCATTGATACCATATCTTTGAATCATATCTACAATCAATTTTAGTTCATGTAGAACCTCAAAGTATGCAATTTCTGGTTGATATCCAGCTTCTACTAGAGTTTCAAATGCTGCTTTTACCATCGATGCAGAACCGCCACATAGGTCAGCTTGTTCGCCAAACCAATCAGTTTCAACTTCTTCTTTGAACGTTGTTTGGATTAATCCAGCTCTTGCACTTCCAATTGCTTTTGCAATTCCAAGTGTTCTATCCCATGCTTTTCCAGTAAAGTCTTTATCAACTGCAACAATCGCCGGAGTTCCAAAGTTTTCAAGATATGTTTCCCTTACTTTAGAACCAGGACCTTTTGGTGCAACCATGATAATATCTACATTGTCTGGTGCACTAATCCAATTCCAATGGATTGCAGCTGCATGTGAGAATGACAAGGCTTTTCCTTCTGACAGATTTGGCCCAATCTCATCTTTGTATACTTGGGATTGAATCATGTCTGGAATCAATACATGAATAATGTCGGCTTGCTTGCATGCATCGGCTACTGATAAAACCTTGTGACCATCAGCAGTTGCTTTTTTCCAGCTGTTACCGCCTTCTTTGAGCCCAACTACAACATTAAGACCTGAATCTTTCATGTTATTTGCCTGAGCATCACCTTGAATACCATAGCCTATTACAGCAATAGTTTGATCTTTTATAGGATCTAAACTAATGTCGTTATCTTTCCATGTTTTTGCCATGAAATTTTCTCAAATTATTGCAAATATTAACCAACATGATTTAAGGTCAATTAACAAATGAAATTTGATTTTTCCTTATAGAAAATATTAAACTTTTGAGATTTAATATTCCACTTTTGGTTCTTCAATAAGCATGCACAGCATATTCTTATCTGAATTTGTAACTTTTATCTTTAAGGACAAATCATCTGCCATTTTCTTATGCGCACATGCAAGAAAATACGAGAAATTATCACTTATTCCATGATGGATGTTTAGAGTATGGCTGCCATCTTCTACCTTATGATTTACGATTCCAAATCGCTGGGCATTAATTTCCAGAATGCTCATAAAATTATCAAACTCCATCTTGTCAAATGTTAGAAAAAGCAGTTCTTTCGGAACCGTTCCTCCCAAATCATTTGCAATTTTTTCAATTGATTTTTTGTCTAAATGTTTGAATATTTTGCCAATCATCCTTTTGGTAATTGGAACAAAACCAATTTCATCTGCATGTCGCTTCCAGGAAACATGATGTTTTGCAATACTAGACATCAAAGAATTCAAGCTGATTCCTTTCTTTTTGGCATCAGATACTAACTCGTCATAAATTTTTTTTTCTATCCTACAAGAAAGGTTTACAGATGAGTTATTTTTTGAAATATTACATCAGCCTCTGATTGATTTTTATTGTATCAAAGCGATTCATGTATCCTCATAATATATGAGGTCATGATATTTACATATTTTCTTTGAATTTATCATATAGAAATAATATTATTGCAAACACGACATTTTACCTTGACTGATTCGTCTGGAATCCTAGTAAATCTTTTAGAACCACATTTTGGGCAAATGGGACAAGCACGTAGAGGTTTCATTAGTGTTCAGTGGGTTTTGTGTCAGATTTTGAAATAATATCTAATCTATTTTTGGCATTAATTTTTTTTATGAAATCAGACACTGCTGATGGAACAAGTTGTTCCCAGTTCTCAGCTAAAACAATCATAGAGCGAATTTTGGTAGCATTGAATTTTTCTCGGTCTAGAAATTCTGGTTTTATTACCTCAATATCAGAATCTGCCAAAAGCATTTTCACATACTCATTTCCACTGTAAACTCTATCAAAACGCGGCAGCATTGATTTTAGATAAGCACTCCATGTGGCAATGTTGAATTGGTTTTCAATTGCCAAAATTATACATCTAGTCAAATCCACATCAGATTCTTTTATGGAGTTGTGAATCATCTCTATTCGTTCTCCAGCAGTAAAGGGGTCTTTTTCTAAATAGTTAAACTGAGAACTAGTTACCAAGATTATTACCTCATTGCATTCTTTGAGGATTTGTCTTGCCAAATCCAAATGTCCCAAATGAAAAGGCTGAAACCTTCCCATCATTAACCCACGCATAACAAATAATGATTTTTGATTTTATTAAACCAGTCTATTTGATTGGGCCACTGCCAAGAATACGTATGGTGGTAGATTCAGGTTTTAAGATTACTGCAATGTCTCCTTTGTGATATGCAATTGGTTTTTCAAAATTTAGTTTTAAGGGAGTAATTGATGTAAATTTTGCAGCTTTGATTTGCAAACCTACACTTACAAGACACATCTGTCCTTCTGAAATTTCACTTTTGTAAAAAGGGCTTTTTGTAAAATCAAGTTCAATTTCAGAGCCCACAATTACTGCCCCTTGTTCTGATATAACGTCCCCTCTCCCCACATCGTCGGGCTTTACTCCCTTTACTGCAAGGCCTACTCTTGCAGGACAGATAGATTCTTCAACGGGGTCATCATGCATCTGAATTGATTTTATCAGGACATCTGAATTTGAAGGGTATAGTTTTAGATTAGCATATTGTTTTATTTTTCCACAGGTTACCTTGCCTAAAATTACTGTTCCAACGCCTTTTACATCAAAACAGTGGTCAACGACCATCTCGGAAGATCCTTCTTTTATTACAGGAGAGATTTTGTCAATTTCTTCTTTGATTTTATCTTGTTCAACTTTGACATAGTTTTCAAGTACAGTGCCCTTGATCATCGAATCAAGTTTTGATTCATCAACCTCAAACGAGTGAGATAGTATTCCTCTATCTTTTTTTAGAGAGTCAAGCGCGATAATTTGCTCTCCTGTAAATTTGTCTAGTTTATCTACAAAAAATATCACAAATTCTGCCAAGTTTATTGCCTGAAGTAATGGTTGGATTTTTTCAGGAAAGCCACTGGGAGTAACCCATGTTTTTATAACATCTGATTCTTTTCGATCATAAAGTGAAATGTCAGTTTCCGTTCCTTTTTTTCCAAATTCTGCAGCAATGCTTTGTTTTCCCAACACTACAAAGTTAATTGACTTTACCAATAATCAACAAAAGAAAATAGAAGGTAAAAAACCATCACAAAAGATGTAGAATGTCCTTCAGAACTCTAATTCCAGCGAGTTTGTCTATCCATCTCTTGTAATTTCTTCATTGCAATATGTTCCTGGATAATCATCTCTTGAATCATCTCTTCTGTGATTCTCTCACCAATTGAGATATCATGTGAGAAACTCTCACCTAATTCTGCCTGAAGAGCATCAGAGTTAAAAATTCCCATTGCACGAAGTTTTTCAGAATCAATAACTCCTCCAAATTCTGAATGCAATCTTGTTCTTGGATCTCCCGTATCTTGGAATCTCTTGAATTCTTGGTTTATCTGCTTGAATGAGCCAAAGCTGTTCTTCTCAAAGATTCTTCCATCATCAGTACTCCAATAGTCACTGTACTTTGCATTTTGGGTAACCTTGATGAGGCCCTCACCTTTTAGTGGTGAAGGAATCATCTCAGTT
>JAICHE010000141.1 GCA_025922755.1 Nitrososphaeraceae archaeon | reverse complement strand
GCAGGTATGATTCCCTCAGTTCTTGTTAATAATAAAAATGCATCAATTACTTCTTTATCGGTTGCGGAGTGATATTTTACTCGTTTTTGATCTTTAAGAAATGCATGTTCAGGTCCTACCCCTGGATAATCAAGTCCTGCAGATATACTATGAGTTTCAGTTATTTGACCTTCTTTGTCCTGAAGAAGATAAGTCATCATACCGTGCAAGACTCCTTTGCTACCAGCTGAAAGTGTTGCCGAATGAAATCCTGATTTTAATCCCTTTCCTGCAGCTTCAACACCAATGATTTCTGCATTCGTGTCAACAAGTGGATAAAACGTTCCAATTGCATTTGATCCTCCCCCAACACATGCAATTACACAGTCTGGTGATTTATTGTGAAGTTTTTTCATCTGTGATTTTATCTCTTTTCCAATAACACTTTGAAAGTCTCTTACCATAACAGGATAAGGATGTGGGCCAACTGCTGAGCCTAAAAGATAGTATGTATTTTCCACATTTGTTATCCAGTCTCTTATTGCTTCATTAATTGCGTCTTTGAGTGTTTTTGAACCTGATTTTACGGGATGGACCTTGGAGCCCAGCATGTTCATTCTAAAGACGTTTAGCTTTTGTCTTATGGTGTCTTTGTAACCCATGTATACTTCGGCTTTCATTCCAAGGGCTGCACAAGCCATTGCTGTTGCTACGCCGTGTTGTCCTGCTCCAGTCTCTGCGATAATTCTTTTTTTATTCATTTTTTTTGCAAGCAGTGCTTGGCCTAGTGTGTTGTTAATCTTGTGAGCTCCCCCATGTAGCAAATCTTCTCGCTTTAGATAGATTTTTGCTCCGCCTATTTTTTCAGTCAAATTTTTTGCAAAATATAGCGGAGTAGGTCTTCCTGCATATTGCTTAAGATAATAATCTAATTCTTTTTTGAATCTCTTGTCATTTTTGAATTTTAGATAATTTTCTTCTAGCTCTTGTACTGCTGGAACTAGGGTCTCTGGGATATATTTTCCACCGAATTCTCCAAATTTTCCGGCTTTTGGATATTTCAATATGCATTCACCAAATTTCTTACCTGTTCTTCTATGTTATCGCTTTTCATTATACTAGAACCTATCAAGAATGCATCTGCTCCGCACTTTTTTAGGTATTGGATATCCTCAGGCGTTTCAATTCCGCTTTCAGAAAGTATGGGTCTTGTTTTTTTGAATCCATCTAGGACCGTTTCTGTGGTTTTAAGATCAATTTCTAACGTATCTAGGTTCCTGTTGTTAATTCCTATCAAATCTGCCTGTGTTTTTAGTGCATTCTCAAATTCTTGTTTAGTGTGGACTTCTAGCAGCACTTGAATTCCTTTTTTATGTGCATAGTCCACAAACTCATCAATTTCTTTGAGGTGTCCTTGATCAAATAATGATTGGATAAGTAACATGTAATCTGCCCCGATCTTTTTTGCAGTGTCTATCTGGATTTTATCAATCATAATGTCTTTCATCAAAAGTGGGACATCTACTTCCTGTCTTACCTTGATGAAATAATCTGGTGAACCGTGAAACAAATGAGGTTGAGTGAGGATTGATAGGGCCTTTGAGCCTCCAGAAATCATTTGTCTTGCTATGCTGACTGGGTCTGTCAATGTTCGTATTTTACCTAGGGAAGGTGATGAGAACTTTATTTCAGTGAGAAGAGTTGCATGTGTGTGAGATTTTATTATTTGTAAAAAGTCCTTACTTGATTTCTCCAAGTTACATTCTACATCATAAACTCCATCATCAATTGCCATCTGAGAATTATTCACAAGTTTTCTCAAAATGTTTTCAGCCATTTACAACCTCCTTTAATCTTGATATGTCTCCAGTATCAGAAACAAATCTCTCAAGTAATTTGAAGGCATTACCATCCTTGATTGTTTTTAGTGCTATCTCTACTCCTTCTTCAAAGTTGTCTGCAATGTTTGCAACAATAAGTCCTCCTGCGGCATTAAGTGCGGTAGTCTCTATCATAGCTTGGTTTGCCGTATTGTTTAGTACTCCTACAAATGATTTGATTGCATCTTCTTTTGTTATGATTTGGATGTCTTTTAGAGATGATTTGTGAAGACCTAGCACTTCAGGATCAATTGCGTTCATCAACACCTTGTCATTTCTTAAAATGCATACTCTATTTACCGAACTAGTTGAAAACTCATCCATCCCATCATCGGAGCGAACCGTCATTATATTTTCAACACCTTTTCTTTTCATAATTAGAGGCAATCTATCAAGATATTCTATTGAATAAACTCCTACCAGTTGGTTTTTTACTCCGGCAGGGTTAGATAGTGGTCCGAGAAGATTAAATGCTGTCCTCTTTGCAATTTGTTTTCGTGCAGCAGAAACATACTTCATTGCTGGATGGAATTTTTGTGCAAACATAAAACAGATGTTGTGTTTTTCCAAAACATCTGCAACAGTTGACGGCTCTTGATTTAGTTCGTAACCAAAATACTCAAAGATATCTGCACTCCCTGACACACCAGAACTTGAGCGATTTCCATGCTTTGCAACTGTGCCTCCGGCTGCTGCCACAACAAATGATGCTGTAGTTGAGACATTGAAGGTCTGAAGCTTGTCCCCTCCAGTTCCACACATGTCGATTATGGTTCCTTTATTTTTAGGCACAACTTTAAGGGAAAACTCATTCATTTTATCGAGCATTCCTAATAATTCATCGTCTGTTTCACCTTTGTCTGCCAAATCTGAGAGGAACGATGCATTTTCAGAATCTGTGGTTTTTCCTGATAAAATTTCAGTCATTACTCCATTTACCTCGTCATATGACAAATCAGTTTTTTCTTGTAGTTTCTTAATTAGTTCTGAAATCATCTTCTCTCCTTTACCTGTCTGATGAAATTACCTAGAATTTTTTTTCCGTCTTCAGTCATAATAGACTCTGGATGGAACTGAACTCCTTCAATAAGAAATTTCTTGTGTCTTACTGCCATCACTTCTCCATCATCTTGTGCAGTAGCTGTTACTTCTAGAATGTCTGGGATGATTGCTTTGTCTCCTACTAGGGAATGATATCTTGTTGCCTTGAAGGGATTCTTTACCCCCTTGAATAGTTCAGATTCAGAATGTTTTACTGGACTTGTTTTCCCATGTCTGACACATCCTGCATTTGTTACCTTACCACCAAAGGATGAAATTATTCCTTGATGTCCTAAACATACTCCCAAAATTGGGGTGTTACTTCCCATTTCTTTTATTACGTCACTACATACTCCAAAGTATTTCTTATCATCTGGAGTTCCAGGACCTGGAGAAATTATAATTCCATCATAGTTTTTTTGTTTTATCTCATCAATTGTGATTTTGTCATTTCGTATCACGTCACAATCAACTCCAAGCTCCCCAAGATACTGGGCAATGTTGTACACAAATGAATCGTAATTATCTATGATTAGAAATTTCAACTTGATGCCTCCTTTAGTGCTTGTAGCATTGCTCCTGCTTTGTGCTCTGTTTCTTTGAATTCATTTTCTGCAACTGAATCTGAAACAATACCTGCTCCTGATTGAACAAATCCTCTATCTCCCTCTATGAAAATACTTCTAATGGCAATGGCAAAATCACAGCATCCATTGTATGAAAAATAGCCAACTGCTCCTGCATATGGCCCTCTTGCCTCTACCTCCAACTCGTCAATTATCTCCATGGCTCTTACCTTGGGCGCTCCTGATACAGTACCGGCTGGAAATACTGCCTGAAATGCATCAAACATGTCTTTGTCTTGTGCCAAATTGCCCATTACATGTGTGACAATGTGCTGAACATGACTGAATCGTTTTATTTCCATTAATGATTCTGGATGAACAGTTCCATATCTGCAAACTCTGCCAATATCGTTTCTACCCAAATCCACTAACATTGTATGCTCT
>JAICHE010000140.1 GCA_025922755.1 Nitrososphaeraceae archaeon | reverse complement strand
TTTAGAAGAATCGTATTCAAATTCTGTTCCGCCATAACCAATGTTTGGACCAAAGAACATGTTAAAGGTTCTATATTCACCTGGTTTTATGACCAGTAATCCACTGGTAAAATCAGTTGACGAGTATTTGTATGCCTTAACTCCATTCCAAACATCGTAATTGCATACTGATGGACCGGAGCACATTAACTCCAAGTTAGAATCACCCGTGTTCTCTACTAGCACATCAATAGTCAAATATGCAGAACCCGAATCTCTGATTTCCAAATTAGGCTCTGGAAAGTAAAACTTTGCAGATCCTACCTCATAGACATCAGAGTTTTCACGAAACTCTGCAATGAGCATTTTATGTTTTACCTCTTTTTCACAGTTTAATCGGTCGTATGCTTTTTTAATTTCTTGACATTTTTCAAATTCTGTCTCTAGCAAATCTTTGTCTGAATTTGAACTAGTGTTTTGTTTCTCAGATTGTTCTGATCCTAGCGAGATTAATCCAGATTTAATCATAAATTGAATTCCTTGAACAAAATCAGAATCAGAAATAGCATTGTCAGCCCACCAACCTGCGTTTGTCTTTACCCATTCAGGTACGCTTTGAGATCGCTCACCTGAGACTTCAGTTGGAGGGACAACGATAATTCCTTCTTTTACTAGAAATTGGATTCCTTGAACAAAATCAGACTCTGTGATAGTTCCATCAGCCCACCAACCTGCGTTTGTCTTTACCCAGGATGGAATTTGCTCTGCACTTGCAAACGGAATGATTGAACCAACCATCATTATTGCGGCGATAGTAGTTATTGTTGCTTTCATTACCACTGTTTTTTCTTCATGATATTTAAGCTGGTGCTAATTCGTTATCTAGTGCTAAATTTAATTGTGAATGGACATCAAGATAAAATTATAAAAATGGATCATTTGAAAATACAATAATCCTAGTGGTAATGCCATAATTTTCATAGGGGGTTTTTATCCGATCATCGAAGTTCTTTACTATGAATCCAAGTTCAGGTAAAAACCAAGAAAATTTAATCATCAAACATGGTCCCCTTTCAGAGGAAGATGTCGTTCTGTATGTCAAAGAAAGATTCGAGGATTTAAAAGAAGAGCCCAAAATGAGTGATCTCGTCAATTTTCACACAAACAACAAGTATCTACTGATGGCACATAGCCAAGAAAAATTAAAGGAGTTAGGAAATATAGTTGCCAACCATCATAACAATAAAATCAAAACAGTTTTAGAAAATTATGAAAGTTGCTTGGAGGATGCACTAATTTCTCAACCAACCATAAAGACCCACACTAATGTATTAATGCACATTTTTGGATATTTTGGAAAGTACTTCAATCAAAATGAGAAAAATCATTTGCTTGAATTAATCAAAAGATTTAGAAAAAATCAAACAAGTCTTGGAAATGTATTATCAGAAATCGAGCCCATAACGTACCAATTCAATAACATGTATTTAGTGAGCCAAACTTACTTTCTATTATATTCAGTTCCAAATATTAGTAAAGAAATCAAGAGTTATGAAAACTCTCTCTCATTGTAAAAATCATTAATAAAAAAGTGGGAACTAATGAAAGAAATACAAAACGAGAGAAAATATAAAAAATCCATTTTTGTCTTTAGAAGAGATTTACGGCTAGAAGATAATTTAGGACTTTATTTAGCCCTTAAGAATTCTGAGAAAGTAATTCCTGTATTCATTTACGATGAAAATCTTTCAAAATTCTTAAAATCAGAATTTAGGGGAAATTTTTTAAGTCAAAGTCTTGTTGACTTGGATTTACATCTAAAAAAGAAAAAAAATCACCTTTCCGTCTATGAAGGAAATCCCACAAAAATAACAAAAAAAATAATTTTAGAGGAAAATATAGAAAGTGTTTTTTCAAACATAGACTTTTCAAATTATTCAAAAAAAAGAGATGCAGAAGTACAAAAAATTTGTAGGGAAAATAATGTGGATTTTAATTGTTCGTTGGATTTTTTACTTCACAATCCAAACGAGGTAAAAACGGATAAAGGCAAACCCTATACCATATATTCTCATTTTTTTAAGAAGGCCAGACAATTTCCAGTTAGAAAAATTTTAAAAAATAACCATAGAAATTATTTTTCCAACAGCCAAGATGAAATTAAAATTAAATCCTTTAAAATAAACAATGGACAGTTTTTGGGGGGAAGAACTGCGGGTTTAGAAATTCTGAACGACCTGAAGGAATTCAAAAATTATAAAAATCAACGAGATTATCCATTTCTAAATCAAACTACGAAACTTTCTGCCCACAACAAATTTGGAACAGTCTCCATAAGGGAGATACTTCAAGCAGTAAAAAACAATTTGGGAGAAGATCATATTCTCATCAACCAAATCTATTGGAGAGAATTTTATCACCATATACTTTATCATTTTCCTTATTCAAAGAGTCAATCCTTTAAGGCAAAATATGGCAAAATACGATGGTCCAAGTCACGTAATTTATTCAATGCATGGTGTAATGGCACGACAGGTTTTCCAATAGTAGATGCAGGAATGAGAGAATTGACACAGACAGGATTCATGCACAATAGGGTAAGAATGATTGTTGCATCGTTTTTAACAAAAGATTTACACATAGATTGGAGATGGGGTGAGAAATTTTTTGCAGAAAAATTAATTGATTACGATCCTGCAGTTAATGCAGGTAACTGGCAGTGGTCTGCATCTACCGGTTGTGATGCAGTACCATATTTTCGTGTATTTAACCCCTGGAGGCAACAAGAACAGTTTGATTATAATTGTGAATATGTAAAAAAATGGATTCCCGAATTGCGTGATTTTTCACCAAATGAAATTCACAAATTATGGGAAAAGAGCCCTAGAAATTGCAAATACCCAAGGCCCATTATTGATCATAAGACAGAGGCCGATAAATCAAAGAAAATTTTCAAAGAATTATCGAGTGGTGATTAAAGAGGTTTTCCTTTGTTTTGGTATTGCGTAACCTTATGGAACAGGTTATGAGAGGCAACTATAGCAATGGCTGCAATTGCAATTCCAACAAAATTTCTAATAGTCATTATTTGATTTGGTTCTTTTGCTATCAATGACATTTGAAATGCAATATGGAAGTTATCAAAGAGCCAAAAAGCCATCGTTACCCAAGTCAAAATACCTGCCACAAGATAACCTAGTCTTGTTTTATTATAGACAAATAAAATGGAGAATCCAATAGTAATGTACCAAATTACAGATGCAAGTAACCACAAAGGTTCAAAAACATCTGGTCTATCATCTAACCAATAGTACGTTGAACCAACAAATGCATAAGCAATAAGACTAAAAATCAATATTTTCTGATTAATTTTAAATCCAGTTCGTTCTTGTTTAGGAGGCGCATCAGGAGGAGTAGATTTCATCTCTTTTGTTGCAATATTGATTGCTTGTAAAACAGATTTTAGATTCAGAGGAATTATTTTTTTTATATCATCATTTTTAACAATCGTGTCATGGACAAGACTATCGATAAGAGGTCGTGCCAATGATGCCTTTACAGGAGTGATAAGATCCACCCAGTAAGAGGAGAGCCTAGTGGTCAGAAACGGGATTTGGATGACAAAAAGATTTTTGTTCAAATATGCAGCATAAACTCTCATCAATTCTTCATAAGTCATCTTATCAGGACCTCCAATATCATAAATATGTCCTGCAGTCTCAGAATGTTCAAAACATCCGATAAGATACTCGACTACATCATCGACTGCAATGGGTTGGGCCATTGATTTTACCCATGATGGGCAAACCATGACCCTGAGTCGTTCTACCAAATACCGCAACATAGCATAGGATCCTCCCTGGGCTCCAATTATTATGGAAGCCCTCAATTCGGTTACCGGAATGTTTCCTGATGAAAGAATCTCTCCAACCTTTTTTCTGCTTTGCA
>JAICHE010000139.1 GCA_025922755.1 Nitrososphaeraceae archaeon | reverse complement strand
TTGCATCTAAAAGAATTTCCAATGTGCCAGGGTAGCTCAGCCTGGGAGAGCACTCGGCTGAAGACCGGGCTGTCGCGCGTTCAAATCTCGCCCCTGGCATACCTTCATATTTTCATATTGAATTTGAAAGTATTTTATTGAAAAAAGTAGTAGGTCTTTGATAGATTCACATCTTAAAATAAAAAAGAAAAGAGGTCTTTTTCATACGTAATATTGAGTGATTCCAATTTAGGGAATAATTACTGCCCTTCCAATAATTTGTTTTAGTTTAAGATCTTCAAATGCAGTATTTACTTCTTTGAGAGCATACCTTTTAGTTGCGATTGGTTCAATAACTCCTTTTTCAGAAAGAACTACCAGATCCACAAGATCTTGATAGTTTCCAGTGTACGCACCTTGAATTGTTATTGCCTTTAGAGGAAAACTAACCAGAGAGACATTTATTGAACCACCAAACAGACCAGCTAAAATAAGATTTCCACCCTTCCTTAATACTTTAAGATCTAGCTTTACTGTCTCAGGAACATTCACAAAATCAACAATACTTTCTGGCCCTTTTTCATCACATAAAGACAGAATTTCTTGCACATAACCGTCAAATGATGAATCTATAATATGATCAGCTCCAAGTTTTTTTGCCTTTTCAAGTTTTTTTAGGTTTCTTGCAACACAGATTATTTCCGCAGAAGATATTTCTTTTGCAATTTGGATGGCCATAAAAGCTAGTCCCCCAGCACCGACTATTAGAATAAATTTAGGATTTGTTTTGCTTGCTTTTTTAATTGCATTATACGCAGTAACTCCTGCACACGTCAATGAAGCAGAGCCTTCGAGATCAATAATTTTAGTTTTAATCAAATATTTAGAATTAGGAATAAGAATAAATTCTGCATAACCGCCATTTTGATAGATTCCAAGGGATTCTGGGTCATCGCAAAGATTCTCATTTCCTGATTTACATATTTTACAATTACCACATCCAATCCATGGATAAACTAAAACCTTGTCTCCAATTTGAAATTCGGTGACACTCTCTCCAGTTTTTGCCACAATTCCTGCAATTTCATGACCAGGGGTAAGGGGAAACTTTACCCCTCTTTCAGAAACTTTTAAGATTTCTCCTTTCCCCAGATCATAAAAGCCCTCAACAAGATGTAGATCACTATGACAAACACCTACTGCTTTTACTTTTACTAGAACCTGTTTTTTATCTAGGATGGGTGTCTTAATTTCATTTAATATTAATGGCTTGTTTGACCCCATAATCTGTGCTGCCTTGAAAGATGAGGGTGTCATTATTTTTTGTAGATTATTTAAATTAGGAGTCATGCTTCAAGTTTTGGACATACTACAAATTAAGCGAAGACATCTTATCAAACTATTCCAAAAAATTATTTAAAAAAGACTGACATATTTGTATGTCTTCTTGACAAAAGTATAAGTTTCTCTTATCTATTTAGTTTACCTAAAAAGATCATGCTAAAAATTGATTCACAATTAGAAAAAAACCTCAATATCGGAATTGCCGAACACGACAGAGAAGGAGTAATCAGTCTTTTAACATCATTGTTATCTGACGAATTTGTCTTGTTTACAAAAACAAGAAACTATCATTGGAATGTAATTAGTCCACACTTCAATGATTATCACAAATTCTTTGAAGGACAATATGTCCAAATTGAGGTGTTCGTAGATGACATTGCAGAGAGAATACGACAACTCGGAGGAAAAGCTATTGCTACTCTTGATGAACTAAAATCACACACAAGAATTCCAGAACATCCGGGACAATATCCTAAGGATTCAGAAATGTTCAGCAACCTCGTAAAGGACCATGAAGAAATCATACGAAATTTAAGAATAGATCTTAAGAAATCAGTCGAAACCTTCAACGATATGGGTACCAGTGACTACTTGACTGGTCTTATGGAAAATCATGAAAAGATGGTATGGATGCTTAGAGCAACAGCTCCACCATCATAGTCTTTTTTCTTCCTCACTCATGTAGTTTTAAGATAAAATTTTGGATTGAAATTATAAATTTTCCAGATGACCAAAATCTACAATGGAAATTTCAGCCGTTGAGGCATCTAGCTCAATCGTAGTGGCACTTTTAGGCGTAAAGAGATCTTGTTGAAAACAAGGAAAAAGATGTAAAGTCAATTAAAATAACTCAAAAAGACCTAGAGAATTCAATAGAGGATATAAAGAAAACAAAACCCTCCTCTTAATTGATTAAGCATCAAATCGGGGATTCTTTTTTGAAGGGTCCATGAATACATGTCATTCAATTCGTGTTTCCAAGTTTTCTTCCAATCTGTTTTTCTACTAATCTTATTTTCAATAAAATAATACATTATAGCCAAAACAACTTCAGGCAAAATACTAAACCAAATAGAAAGTCCTATTGAAGAATCATCCAATGGGAATGCATTCTCAGTACCATCCGAGGACCAAAAGACAAGTAACTAATTCGGTTGTATTTGAGCACATAAATATTTAGAGTATAAACCCCACATGATAATCAATCAATTCAATTGACAAAGGCAGGTTTATTCCCAGTCATCATTCATCAAGATATGCTGGCAATACGGACATTTGTCTTGAACAAAAGGTGTGTTGTGGATTTTACAGCTATGTATTTTTAGAATCAGTTCTGAATTCTTTTCTGTAGATTTATTCATTTTCTTTATGCTCTGACAATATCGATTGTATGCGGTCTACTACATCATTTGATTTTCCTGCGTTATCCAAGGTAACAATTAGAAGCATTTTTTCACTAAATGGAAAAATGACTCGTATCAAATTATCATACACCTGTAGAGTATATTTTGCATTTCCAATTTTTTCAGAAACGCTATTTTTGAAATTCCATGAATCAACCGTATGTTTTAAGGCAATTTTATTTTCTTCTTCTGTTAAAAGATCTGTTACTCCGTCCATTGTTCTTTTCAAAATTTTGTTTCCATCCAAATCATATATCATAACGTATCGAATGTTTCCAGATACATTCATGATGTTGTTTAGAAATTTTTCTTGATTTACTAGTTTTAGTTGTTCCATACGAACATACTATGTTAATGAGATAATTAAAGGAATTAAGAGTTGATTAGATTGTACTTGAGGACAATTAGATCATGTCTTAATAGTCTGAATCACTTTAATGATGTAGTGAATTCGTGATAAGACAGCTGCCAACTCTGTGCAGGTCTGCCTTCATTTGAATTCACTATACAATGATTACACACTTATCCTTTGAAAATTCACAAGATTGGAAAGACACAAGTACATTCTGAGTCTCCCAGAAACTAGGTTTGTCGGGGTCATAAGCAACATGGGTCATCTTATCATAGGCGATTATAAAAAAGGAATTGTTCCAATAGCAGAAATTGATCATTACAAGTTGTGTATGGAGCATGCCTTGGAACTATTCATGAAAAAAGATCTTGATGACATTTTAGGGCCACTAGATTACATAGTATCAAAGAGAAAAAACATTGCAATAATTACAGTTCCAGTGGATAATCATCTTGTATTAATATCTGCAGAGCCTGATACAAAGATTGAGCCTATAATAGAGGAGATACTGCAAAAGTTAAAGTTTCAAAAATAGTTTTTTACAACATCTTAATTATCTAGAAAGTAGAAATTTCAGAGTGGTATCCATGGATAAATTATGTACCTGTGAAAAATGTGGGAATGCTCTTTCTAAAAAAATAGGCACCATAAACATTTCAAAATGCCTTCAATGCGGAGAAATTGATTTTGACATTACTACTTCTAAAACAGGATTTGAGGATGATGGAGAGTATTTGAATGAAGAAGGATGATTAATCTATTTTAAGAGTAAAATGAGACTAAAGATATGAAATCCTCGGAGATAAACTCAGAAATTGAAACAATCGTAAAATCAAAATCTGAAGGTGTTTA
>JAICHE010000138.1 GCA_025922755.1 Nitrososphaeraceae archaeon | reverse complement strand
TCTAATTCACCAATTGTCAATCCACAGTAAGGACATGCATTGTTTTGAGAGAATATTTTTTCTTCTTTTTCAGAAGAAATCATCACATCTCCTTTTGATGCTTTGATAGCAGTTTGAATGGCCTCAAAAAGCCTAGATCTTTCTGATTTTTCAGTTTGAATTCTGTCTACTACAATCTCAATATTGTGCCATTTTTGCCTATCAAGTGGAGGAATTTCCTCATCTAGGCTCAAAATTTCACCATTTAGACGAATTCTAGAGTATCCATCTTTCTTTATTTGCTCAAATAATTTTTCATATGTTCCTTTTTTTCGCTGTATTATAGGAGATAAAATTAGGATTTTTTGTCCATTAAAATCTTTGAGAACAGAATCTGAGATTGTTTCAATTGATTGACTAGAAATTTTTCTGCCGCAATTTGTACAATAAGGAATGCCAATTCTTGCATAAAGCAATCTCATGTAATCATAAATTTCGGTCGTAGTTCCCACAGTAGAACGAGGGTTTTTACTTGTTGTTTTTTGTTGGATTGATATGGCAGGAGACAAACCTTCAATAGAATCGACATCTGGTTTGTCCATCATTTCTAAAAATTGTCTTGCGTATGCGGAAAGGGACTCAACATATCGTCGCTGCCCTTCAGCATATATTGTATCAAATGCTAAAGTAGATTTTCCAGAACCAGATAAACCACTAATTACGACTAGATTATTCTTTGGAATATCAACATCAATGTTTTTTAAATTATGATGTCGTGCACCACGGATTTTTAATTTATTTTCTGTCATCTTTGAATTTAATCTCTCGCTCTAGTCTTTTTATTCTATCTCTGCATTCGATTGCTCTCTCAAAGTCCAAGTCTTCTGAATACTTTTTCATCTGTGCTTCAAGATCAATGATATCTGTTGCCAAATCATGAGTAGATTTTAGTTTTGTATCATCTAAAGTTGTAACCTGTTCTGGAACGGATTTGATAATTGTTTGTGGAGTAATATTATGCTCTTTGTTGTATAGAATTTGTTTTTCTCTACGTCTT
Organism: Nitrososphaeraceae archaeon; assembly: GCA_025922755.1. GTDB lineage: Archaea > Thermoproteota > Nitrososphaeria > Nitrososphaerales > Nitrosopumilaceae > Nitrosomaritimum. Next base: position 2,903 of record JAICHE010000138.1, on the reverse strand, counting down.
TTTGTTTCATTTATTGCATTTTTCATAGAAGCAGTTACATTATCAGCATACATTATTACAGACCCATTTTCGTTTCTTGCAGCACGCCCAAAAGTCTGAATTAGACTTGTAAAGTTTCTCAAAAATCCTTCCTTATCTGCATCCAATATTGCAACCAATGAAACTTCAGGGATGTCAAGCCCCTCTCGAAGTAAGTTGATTCCAACTAGAACATCGAATTCCCCTAGTCGCAGTTGTCTAATAAGCTCAGTTCTCTGAAGACCCTCAATTTCAGAGTGCATGTATCGCACTCTAACCTGTTTTTTTGAGAGATATTCGGCCAAATCTTCGGCCATTCGTTTTGTAAGGGTAGTGACCAAAACTCGTTGATTGTTTGATGCCCTCTTTGCAATTTCTTCAATTAAATCATCCATTTGATTTTTTGATGGTCTAATTTCCACGGAAGGATCAAGTAATCCAGTAGGTCGTACTAATTGCTCGGCAATCCGAGAAGATATTTTTTTTTCATATTCACCAGGAGTTGCCGATACAAACAAGGTGTTTTTGATATATTCTTCAAATTCTTCAAACTTCAATGGCCTGTTATCATATGCACTTGGCAATCTAAATCCGTATGTTACCAATTCTTTCTTTCTTGAATGGTCTCCTTTGTACATTCCATGAAGTTGGGGCAAGGTAACATGAGATTCATCAATCACCAACAGAAAATCATCACCAAAAAAATCCAACAAACAAAATGCCTTTTCACCTGCTTTTCTTCCATCAAAATGTCTAGAGTAGTTTTCAATACCGGAGCAATAGCCAAGTTCTTCAATCATTTCCAAATCATATTTTGTTCTCATCTCAAGTCTCTGTTTTTCTAGCTCATTGAGCTCAGGAAGTCTTTTTTCTAGTTCATTTTTTATCGATTGAACAGCTCTTTCTCTTACATCTTTTGCAATAAGATAATGTTTAGCTGGAAAGATTTTCATTTGCTTAACTTTACGTTTTTCTTTTAGTGATACGTGATCAAGCAAAATAATTTTTTCAATTTCATCACCAAATAATGAAATTCTAACTATATCCTCAGAGTATGCAGGAACAATATCAATAGTATCCCCCTTTACTCTAAAATTTCCAGGAGCAACCTCAACATCATTTCTTTCATATCGTGCATCAACGAATTTTCTAATGAGTTCATTTCGTTTGATTTCATCCCCAGAATTTATTGTAATTGCCAAATCTTCCCAATCATCCGGATTACCAAGAGAATAGATACATGAGACAGTTGAAACTATGATTGTAGGCTCACCTGAGAGAAGCATTGCTGTAGCCTCTAGTCTTAATTTTTCAATTTTTTCATTTATCTGAGTATCTTTTTCAATATAGGTATCAGTTTGAGGAATATAGCTTTCAGGTTGATAATAATCATAGTAAGAGACAAAATATCCCACATTGTTTTTTGGGAAAAACTGTTTTAATTCCGAATAAAGTTGGGCTGCAAGAGTTTTGTTGTGGGATATTACCAGAGTATTTTTTCCTGTGCGTGCAATGACATTTGCCACAGAGAAGGTCTTTCCACTTCCAGTAACACCAATTAATGTTTGAACTGTTCCTTTGTTTACTCCCCGAACCAAAGTGTCTATTGCTTGTGGTTGATCTCCGGTGGGTGAAAATTCAGAATGTAATTCAAATTCATGAAGCTGTTGCAACAATAGCGATAGTTTGAAACTGAACTTATAGCTAACTAATTTTTCTTAAATACCCCAGGTCAACAGAAAATCTTTTTTTCATAATCAATTTTTTAACAAGCAAATTCCAAACAATTTACCATGTAGGCTTTTCAACCATTTTCAAACCTAAATCAGTAATCTCAAAACCCATCACTTTTAGAGTTTCTTTTGCAGTAGAAGAATTTCGTTTTAGAATTTTTTTTGCTAAATCAATTCTATCTATTTGCGATAGGTGTTGTCCAATTTTGTATTTTCCTTGAAGTAAGATGGGGACAATTTTGATTACTGCAACTCCATCTAACACCCTCATATCAGATGTTATTGGGTCATATCCTCCTTCAGGCTGGTATTTTTTCATTAGACCGTTTAAGGCCATAGTTTTTTCTTCTTTGTCAGTTACCAGCGAAGCCTTTCCTTTGATTACAATACTGATGTATAGTGTATCTGCAAGCGAGGCATTTTTAGGATCCTCAAAATATGAGGGTAAAAATTCTAATTCACGGTCTACTTCAAATCCCACCTTATCATTTCGTTGAAAGTTTTGGATTTTTTCTCCACGAGGATGGGAATGCATGTAAACGGCATCACTGAGAAATACGAAATTCATCGGAATTATTTGAGGGTATCCGTTTTCATCAATGGTAGAAATTCGTCCCACATGTTCTTGATTTAAAAATTGTTTTGCTTTTTCATACGATTTGATTTGTAATATTCCTACTAGTTGCAATAATGGTATGTTCCCAAATAATATTATAAATCAAAAGATCTGAGCATCCAAAAATTATGGGCAAACTATGTTCAAGCAATATCCTTTTACTCATTTAGAAAATAGAATACAGAAATCTTCAAAAATAGAATAAATGACAATTCCTAAAATACGGGTTGTAAAAAAGAATACAAGATGGAATCAATAGACGAAGAAAAAGAAGAAGCAACAAAAAGAGTATTTGAATTACTAGAAGAATGGGGCTCAGAATCTAAATTCATTTGGTTCAGAGAGATTCACAGAATCACCGATATTGACAAAGGGTTATTGAGGAACATCATAAACGAATTAAAAAAATCTAAAGAAATAACAGAGTTTCGAAGTGAAACTAAGAGAATTTTTTTCTGCCTTCAAAAATATTACAAAAAATGCAAAGAACTTGAAAAAAGATTCAAAGGAAAACAAGTGATGCTAAAAGATGGGAG
>JAICHE010000137.1 GCA_025922755.1 Nitrososphaeraceae archaeon | reverse complement strand
TGTCAGTAAATAACACTGTAGCCGTATTTGATGCAGTTTTGGGAAAAAAGAATGAATTTTTGAGGACTCCAAAATATGGTATTCTTACTAAAAAAGATGATTGGAAAGACAACGCTTACAATTTACCATTTACAAAAGTTACCTTACTTGAATTATTTTTTGGCGTATACGGTATGATGGGAATCTTAGTTTCTATATTCTCCAATAATCCTATTTTTGCACCAATTATAGGGATTCAGACAGTCGGATTCTTTTTCATTGCCTACATGAGCCTCTCCCATTCGAGGTTTAAAAGAAATAAATCCATCCAACCCCGAGCTTTAACTAAGGAAGAAAAGATGGCAAATAAAATTTATAAATTTTCAATGGTTGGAATTGTAGCAATTATTGTGTTTGGGGCATTTATGGCAATTTATGGCTATAATACTGATATTTATCCTCTAGATAGAATGCGTGGGCACCTTGATGGTATTGTGGGAACTTCGGATCCTGTAGTTATTCAGTCTCACTTGCTTGAAATCAAGAAAGATTTAGCAACTGTCATGGTAAATTTGGAAGAAACTAAAAACTCTGAGGGAGAAGTAGTAGGGAAAAACCCAGTATGGATTTTCCCCACAGAATCTACAAATTTCCTAAGAATAGAAAGTGATGTGGATTCTATGATTGCAAGCATTGAAAAAATTTCTACTGTTCCAAAAGACAGTTCTGCTTACCATACGGGAATGTTGGATATTAATGCAAGAGCAACCTTGCTAAAAACAAACATCATGGATGCTACCCCTTACATGTACGTGAGTGTTTCAAACATTGTTTTTAGTACAATGTGGATTGCTGTAATAATTGGAATATTTGCAGCACTTAAACGAAAGAAAGACCAGTTAACTACTCTAGATGAAACTACTGGTGTTTAAGAGATATTTAGCTCTTTTCTAATTTCGTCTACTGCCCTTATTCCGTAAATGTCTCTTATTTGTTGAATCCTGATTGACTCTTTTAATAAATCCCGGCCAATGGCATTTGTCAATATTGTAAACACATCACTAAATCTAATTTCCCACTTGTCTGCACACTCTAGAATTTTACTTACTGCCCACTGTCGCACTTCATGTGGTAACGGAATTTTGTTATCTGACTCTATTGAAAGTCTATCAAACAGATTTACCAAATCTGCTGTTTGAGACGCCATTTTTTCAAGATCGTTTGCTTCTCCGTACTTTGATTCAGATAGCATCCTCATGTTTGATTGATATTCGGAAAGCTTCAACAATGCCATCATCTCCTTTGAAGTGTCTGTTGATACCTTATTTGTGACATTTTTCACCGATTGCATTTCTTGAAAAACTTTGTCCGTTTTTTTGTGAAATTCTGCGGCAAGCTCGTCTTGTCTTTTTATCATGTCATTTATTGATGAAACCTTTTGCTCAATGGTGTTTGTCTTATCAAAAACGTTTGTTTTAAAATCTGAAAACTCTTCCTGAACAGATTTTAATCCCTCTCCGACAAATGCAGTAGAATCAGCTCTATGTGAAAGAGTGCCTATTTCAGTCTCAATTCTGTCTATTTTTCCACCAAAATCGGAAATAACTTTAGTTTTGGCAGAGAGTCCGTTTATTTCATTTTTAATTGCCTCTAACTCTGTGCTTAAATTATTTACAGAATCTGTTTTGGAAGCTACAGAATCAAATTGTTGTTTTAGGCCCTCGATTACTCCTCCAAGTGAATCTATTTTTCCTGCCTTTCCTGATATTGAATCAATTGTAATTTTTATTGCATCAAGTTCAGAATTCAAATTTGAAAAAGATTCCGTTTTTTCTACAATCTTATCTAATTCTTTTCTTAGGTTTGAAATTGCTTCAGAAGAAGATTCAATTTTATCTGTTTTTCCTGATATCTCTTTAATTGAATTTTTCAAATTTTCAATTTCATTACTTACATTCAACACCGAGTCAGTCTTACCTGAAATGGACTTCAAATCATCTCTTACCTCATCGATTCTTTGCGCAATTTTGATTATCATTTGAGAATTATTTCGTATTGAATTCATACTGTCTTCTACTTGTTGAGACAATGCCTCTGGTTTTGGAGATGTCTTTTGAATTTGGTTTATTTTATTTATCTCATCTTGCAGTTTAGTTGTCTGATCATTAATTTTTGTAATTAGGTTTGATTGTGTTCTTACTTGATTTAGTCCGGCATAGAGCTTTTGAGTGTCATCTTCAATCATGTTTAATCGACTGGATTGTTTTTGAATATTTTCTAGAGTGTGGGTCAAAGTATCTATCATACCCTTCATTGATACCAACACTTTTTGATTATCGGCAAAAATCTTTGACATGGATTTAATTTCCTTTTGTAATGCTTTAGTGGAATCAGAGACTGATGCAACCTTTTTTAAAACTGCTGCTGGGCTGGGTTCTCTTTTTACTGTTTTTGGCTTACTTTGGACTTTGGTACTTGTAGTTTTCTTTTTTGGTTTTATAGCCATTGTTTTGAAATGAAAATATTATGATAAAAAAGTTGGGTCTAAAATAAAAAATGTAAAGAGTTACTTATTGACCACATTTGGTTCATGGAGCAACTCATGAAAGGTCTTTTCAGCAAGACCATTTGCTGTTTCTATAAATCCCTTGGGACAATATTCGCATTGAATCATATAGTACGGTATGGTACCGTACTATTAATACTAAGGTAATCTTGGAATTACCTAAAGTGCAGTCAGATACCCCAGGTCATATTTCTACATTAATTTCAGCTGACCTACTCATCACTCTGCGATAGAATCACAAATTTCAGGTTTAAAGACTTTCAAAATCTCATGAATTTTCTCCAATTCAGTGGTTTGAAATTTTAAAAAATTTGTTTGAATCATCCCTCTCTTTGAAAAACACAACTGTTTTTAAACAAATTTGTTGACTGATACCATGCAGAGTTTTGCCTTACAAATCGAGTCAGGTGAAATTCAACATTCTTTGAACCAAACAGTTTCTGGCATTATTGAACAAATAACTCCTGAACTCCCTCATACAACCTTTGTAACTGATTTGGCTTTCATCATGATCATTGGTGCAATAGTCACACTTGCATTTTTTAAAATAAGACAACCGCTGATTATTGGATATCTTTTTGCTGGAATGTTAATCGGACCATTGTCCCCTCTTTGGTCGTGGGTACTTCCTGAGGGTGGACCTTCTGCTGATATTCTTGAGGGGGTAGGAATTTTATCTGATATTTCTGCTCTTAACTTGTTTGCAGAAATAGGGGTGATTTTACTATTGTTTGTAATAGGGATAGAATTCCCATATGCCAAAATCAGGAGTATCGGAAGAGTTGCAATAGGTGTAGGGACAATTGGACTAATGTCAACTTTGGGTGTTGTATTTTATGCAGCTAGTGGGCTTGGTTTGGGATTTATGGATGCATTATTCATAGCTGCGGCCCTTTCAATTTCTAGTACTGCGATTATTGTGAAAATTTTCGAAGAGATGGGTCGAATCAAGACAGAATCTTCTATACTTGTACTTGGAATTCTTATTGTAGAAGACGTAATTGCTGTAATTTTGATATCTTCTTTGCAATCAATTGCTTTAGTAGGATCTGTGTCAATCGAATCTGTCATCGTAGTAATTTTAGTAGCAGCTGGTTTAATTGTTGGTACCTTTACTTTGGGTACCCGAATCATTCCCCCATTAATTGATAAAGTTGCTGCAGCGGAACATAGGGAAATTTTACTGTTAAGCGTGTTAGGTGTATGTTTTGGTTATGCTCTTTTAGCCAACATAGTTGGATTATCTGTTGCAATAGGAGCGTTTTTGGCCGGAGTTCTTGTTGCAGAGTCTAAATCTGCAGAAGTTGCCAAGATCCTATCTAGCCCTATCAAAGATATGTTTGTCGCAATTTTCTTTATCTCTGTTGGTGCATTGATGGATGTTTCTCAACTTCAAAATTATATTTTCATTGCTATTGC
>JAICHE010000136.1 GCA_025922755.1 Nitrososphaeraceae archaeon | reverse complement strand
GTCAAAGCCGGTGTTGCTGCCAAGTACACTAAAGTCACGTGTTGTGTTTCCTGCAGTAATGTTTGCATAAAGCGTCCAGTTGCCTGGTTGTGCATTACCACCGTCATTGTTTGTGACATTCTTGATCAGTCTGAGCATTGGAGGATTTTCCATATTTGTAAAAGTACATTCTACTTGAGCACCATCAATAAGATCAATGGTTATATTTCCATTCAAGAGATTCTCATTTATTATTACATCATTGTCAGGATCATTTTCTACAATACAATCAATATCTATAAGAGAATAACCTGGAATTGGACCTTCTTTTACACTATAAGAACCGGTATCTAATCCAATGAAGACTTTGGTGTTTTGATTAGTATTTGTATTATTTCCATCATCATCTAGAGTAAAATTACTGAGGCCAGGGCCTGTAGTTGAAAACTCAACATCTACAGGATCGTCTGGAACAGTATCTTTAATGATAGTTAGGCTACCAAATGGCGAAGTAACCGATGGAATAGGCAGGGTAACTGCCCCTGAAGGCCCAGCGCTTTGGTCCTGAAGTTTGAAGTTAGATGATGACCCAGGATATGGCCCTACTCCAAACTGTATTGGTACAGACCAACTCGAATACGCCTCGGTTCCATATGTTGTTTCTACGGCAGCTTCTGGTGGTGGTGCGATATAGTATGGAGAGAATGGATCTCCCATAGAGCCCTCATTCCCAGTGGCCCAAATTGCACTAAGTGCAAGATGGGCCTGGTAGAAAATTATGACATTGTTATTTCCCCCTGGAATCTTATCAGGAATAGTAGAATTTCCTGCAGAGGGATCGATTCTAAAGCAATGGAATTGAGAAGGAGTATCAACTGGATCAGTTCCACCACAAACTCCAGAATCATATTTCTTATTTACTAAAGTAGGGACAAAAGTTTTCCAGACTGTAGTATTGCCCTTTGGAGGCGCATGGGTTCCATCTGGAAGCAAATCACAGTCAGCACAATACCTAAAGTTAGCATATGCATCAATGAAAATAGCATTAGAGGAAGAATCATAGTGGTTATTTACAACATTAAAGCTTGGCATTGTAGCATTTTCATCGCCTGAAATTTCATATTGGTAAGACACCCAACTTCCTTCAGCATGTCCATTACCTGCGTTTCCTGTAGTCCAAGTTCCATTAGTGCCACTGTTACCAATGTTGAAAACACCTTTGTCATATGAAATTGGATCAACTATCAAATCAAATTGAATTGGGTCCCCAGTTACTAGAATATCAAAGGTTTCTTGTTTGCCAACAAGATTGGAAAGGTAAATCTTGGATAGTTCGGCCTCTGAAATATTATCAAATGTTGCAATTAATTCGGTTCCATCTTTTTCATACACTTCAAGTTTAGTAGTACCGCTACTCTTTGCATAAACGGTGATATCCCTTGTGTTGTCTAGAGGGACCTCAAATGTTACCCTTACGTAGTCACCTTCTGGGATTGGATAAGTCCAAATATCATCCTGAACTTTAATCTCATAGTAAATGTCATCCACATAGTTACGGTCGGAGTCCAGGTGCAGACCAGCAGTTGCAAGAATAATTTTTGCGACCAAGTAATACTCTGTAATTCCATTAATGGTACTCCATTCTGCTCTGTCAAGTGTGTTGTCTGAATCAATATCCAATAGTATTAGTGCAGCATCAGGATCATTTGTAAGGTCAACCTTTTCGCCATCTATATCACCATAAAGTTTCCATTGGTAATCCAGTTTGGAGTTAATTTCTGGTAATTGTGAGAATGTTGCCGTGGTTTCAGATGAAACCCTTACTAATTTTGCAGATAGCGAGTTACTTTCAGCAACAAAGGTCTCATATTCAGGGGCTTGAAGCACTACATTTGATTGGTTAATTGGATTCTCACAAGTCGGTTGCACATCTCCGTGTCTCAGGTGAGCTTCAAGTGCTGATTCTCCAATGGTGATGGTCTTGTTGTTTCCTGGCTTTCCTGGTGGAATGTGACAGACAGTTGTGGTACTGCTAGTAACTATCAAAGTTACAGACTCGTCAAATTCAGTAACATTTTCTGTGGGTTCTTTTGTTACTTCAGAGACCTCTGTTGTGACTTCAGGTGTTTCTTTTGTAACTTCAGGGGTTTCTTCTGTTACTACCGTGTCTTTCTTTTTCTTGTCTTCAGGTTTTTTTACCTTGTAACCTTCTGCTGCAACTTCCTCAATTTTTTGATCATTTGGATTATCATCAGATGTTACAAACCCATACTCGTTTTCAGTTCCAGTTTGTTCTGGTTGTGTCTGAACTGACTGGACCTCGTTTTGAATAACATCAGGAGTCCTGTTGTTCTCATCAAGTGCTGAGATTTGATCAGAGGACAATAGTTTGTCATAAAGTGTAACATCATCAATGAGACCTGAGAAATGATTCTCAAGTGTAGCCTCTTCTCTAATTGAGGGATTAAATGCACCAACGAGAACATTTGATTTTAGTGAAATGTAAGGATGGATGTTTTGGGTTGATTCTGCATTTTGGTAAGATTCTGAATAGGAATCTACAATATTTTTAGAGTTTTCCTGAATTCCGTTTACAAATATCTTGAGTTTTTCATCAGAGTATGTTGCAGAAATGTGAGTCCATTGCTCTGGTATTGAAGTATGTGATGAAACAGAATGCCATTTTATTCCGTCATAAATTGAAAAGATTGCAACGTGTTCTCCTACATTGTTATTGTTAATTGATAAATCAAACGCATCAACTCCGCTTATCACAGATAATGTTTCTGCTGAGCCCTTTTTGTAATCTGGTTTGACCCAGGTTGAAACCGTAAAGGAGTCTAATCTTTCAGGAAGCGAGTCATCTAATACGATGTAGTCATTGATGCCATCGAGGGAAAGGGCAGAATTATAAGAATCAGAAATAATTAGTCCACCTTTAACGGTCAAGTTTTCATTTAGAATATCAAAATAAAGAGAATCAGTTGATTGCGGAATGGTTGTTCCAGCATCTGCTGTTGCAGAAGCATATCCCCAAAAAGAGTTTCCAATAGAAAGAGGCATAGAAAGCATTGATGCCATTGCAAAGAAAACTACTACTCCTGAGAGTTTGGTATATTTTAATGGGATTGGGTCATTATCAGACATTCTGTAAACTAGCAGTCCAAATGGGATTGCAAGTAAAAGAACTGCCAGAATGTTTGCTGTTTTATCTAGGAAATCAGGATGAATACGAAAAGATTGACCTTCTACAGATATTGTTTGTATTTCTGTTGATTGAGGATCAAATTGTCCTGAAACATCATAGACTTTGCCGTTGATATTTACTAGTTGATCATAAGAAGGATTGTCTGAAATTTGGCCAGTTAGTGGGTCATGTACTACAGGTCCGGTTTGTGGCAAAAAAGATTTTGGAATATTGTTAAAAGATAGACTGTCTGGATTTACGAAACTATCATCTGCAAATGCAGATGAGAATCCAAATGAAAGTACAAGTAATGCAGCAATTGCAACATAAGATCTATGCAATGCTAATTGCCTCCAATGGAGGCAATAGAAATTGATTCAGTACACTGCATATACAGTCTGCTCTTCTATCGCCCATAGTATTCCTCATACAAAGAAGGAGCATATAAAAATAGACCAGAGTAGTGAAAAAAATGTTACAAAATATTTTAGATTTAAAAATTCATTTTAAAAAATCTAGAAACAAGATTGAAATTTGAAATTCAATTTATTCAATTAAAATAAATTTTTTGAAAAAAAAATCAGGATGATTTATTTCATTATCAAATTATGCCAAAATGATTTACAAATATTTGGGATTAAATAATTTTGAAATAAAATAAGTTGATTTTAAAGTATAGAATTTATTCTATGAATGGGGGGCAGTAGGGGTTACGTTATCCCATCTAGATATTCCAGTTTGGTTTTGGTGTAAGTCATCTTGTAGAATTGGGTTTGGATCCTTGTCTATCACCATATTTGCAAGCATCTTTG
>JAICHE010000135.1 GCA_025922755.1 Nitrososphaeraceae archaeon | reverse complement strand
TTAATTTATAGAATGAAAGTAGAAAGTATTTTTGCATTGCAACGAGCTGCAATGGAAAAAAAGCCCATACATCAAAGGACAGATGTCGATATAGAATTAATTGACATCCCATACCGCCATGAATCCACATACCCTGTATCATTAGATGATCTTTTAGGATTACTACAAAACTTGATTGGATCCATTGCAAATCCTCAATCCAGAAGAAGCAAGCAGTTGAGCATAGAACCAATCGAACCCCCTAATTTTCAAGAATATTTTATTTCTCTTGAGAGCATCATAGGAAAATACGAAGACATGATAATTAGAAAAATTTCTAAAGACGGATTTGGATTACTGCAAAAGATTATCGAAGATTTAGACACTATAGACTCTATCAGATGTTTCTTTGCAATCCTATTCCTAGCTAGAGACGAGAAAATTGACATCGAACAGATTGAAGATGATATTAAAATCACCATTATAAAAGAAGAGTCAACAAAATGATAAAAAATAGAGGACGAGTTTCTTAAAGTAGACTAAGAGGAGGAGAAAACATAATTGGTAAAAATAGAAGATGAAGACGAAGCAACGGCAAGAATAGAAGCAGCATTGTATTCATCAGGACGACCTTTGAAAATAGAGGAATTGGTAAGGGCTTCAGGCACAGAATCTCGAACAAAAACATACAATATTCTAAATAATCTCATGAAAAAATCAAAATCAGCCTTCAAAGCCATCGAAATCGTAACGTTGCCTGATGGCTCCTACGTATTTCAATTAAAGCCCGAATACAGTGCAACTGTAAAAAAATATGCTTCAAAACCTGTTCTCCCAAAAGCTACTCTCAAGACATTGTCATATATTGCCTACATGCAGCCAATATCCTCAAAGCAGTTGGTAGAAACAAGAGGATCAGGAGTATATGCACATCTAAAAGAACTAAGGCAATTAGATTTTATTCATCATCAAAATGTTGGAAGATTGAAAATTTTCACGACAACAGAAAAATTCCAAAAATATTTTGGAATACAAGGAGATGTTGAAAATCTTAAACAAAGACTATTTTCAAAAATAAGAAAAACAGCATCCCAATCAAACCGAATTCCAGAGTCACAAGTAATCCCTGAATTAAATCAGTAAAAGTTGTTTTAAGGCTAATTTTTTGCGTTTTGTATAAATTAGAGTAGTTCGGAGATTGCTCGTGAGAAAATCAGTAGAGAATCTTGCCACAAGCAAAATCACTGGCGGAAGAAGACACCCACTTAGAATAAGAAGAAAATATGAAACAGATAGATTTCCCAATGAACCAATTAATGGTGCACAGATTACAGTAACAAGAAATGTTCGCGGAAAAAATACAAAAACTGCATTGAAATCAGTTGATTTTGTAAATTTATCCACAGGTGAAGCAAAAGTAAAGAAAACTAAAATTCTAAAAGTTTTAGAAAACGCCACAAACAATGATTATCAAAGAAGAGGAATCATAACGAAAGGCGCAATTTTAGAAACACAAGAAGGAAAATGCAGAGTTGTTTCAAGACCAGGACAGTCCGGAACCGTTAACGCAGTTTTAATAAAAGAATAAAATGAAAGATTACGAGCATGTCGTAATCTGGTTGGATTATTTCAACAAGACTTTACCACGAGCTAAAGGTAGAAGACTTGAAAAAGAAAAATGTGTTTTTGACCCATCACTAAAAGAATTATCAGATGCAGCTCAAGCTGCTGGTTTTGAAATTACAGAAACAGAAGATAAAGTTCGATATCCAAAAAGACCATACGTCAGATCCGGTTACATTGTTTTACCAAAAGGATCCTCCAAGACAAATATTCTTAACAAAATTTCGCAAAAATTAGTTCTGAAAAGGACAAAACAATCCAAATAAGATCAAATCTAGCTTTTAGCTAAAGTAATGTTGACAGAAGTCTATGAAAACAATATGTTGATTACTGTTTTTAATTGCAGGAGGTAGGCGAAATAATGCACCTTGCCGGTAGTGGCAGAGTGATCATTCAACTGTCAGACGTTTTGTCTGAAGGAGTGATTCTTTGTGACGAAAAAGGAACAAGAGTTGCAAAAGTAATGGAGTTGATTGGTCCAGTAAAAAGACCGTTTGCATCAGCTACACCATTAACAAACAACATAAAAAAATACATTGGCAAAGCTGTTTTCGCAACAGAAACTTCTCCTGCTAAGAAAGAAAAATTTAGGAGAAGAAAAAAATGAACATACTCGAACAACAAAGCTGTCCTGAATGTAAATCATCACTAGTTGATGATACTCAGAACGGTGAAGTAATCTGTTCTGGTTGCGGCGTAGTCGTTGCAGATCAGATAGCAGATTATGGCCCAGAAACAAAAAGTTCGAATCTCGAAGACAAAATGAAGCTTGCAAGAGCTACAGGACAAACAACTTATTCCCAACATGATTTGGGAATAGCAACTGAGATTTCAATTAGTGCAAAAGACTTTAGTGGAAAATCAATCAATCACGAAGTTGCAAATCAAATGCACAATCTTAGAAAATGGCAACAAAGAGTACGCGTTTCCTCACCAAGAGAAAGAAGATTAGCAAATGTTTTGTCTAAAATGGGCGAAACATGTGATGGTTTGTCTCTTTCAAGAAATGTTTTGGAAACTGCTTCTATGATATACAGAAGCTTGGATGACCATATCGATGTGAAAGGAAAATCGGTAGCAAGCATCACAGCTGCTACAATTTACATGGCATGCAAACAATGTCACGTAGTCAGATCACTTGAAGACATCGTCCGCGGAATTTGCGTGCCAAAAGATGTGAAATCCAAAACAAAACTTGCAGCAAAATATTACAGAACCATGGTAATGGAAATGGGACAAAGAACAGCCCCAATAGTAACCATGGACAAATACATCTCCAAGATTGCAAATATGACGCAAACCGAGGTCAGGGTAGAAAGATTAGCCTTAGAAATTGCTGAAAAAACTAAGGATAGCAGTATTACTGACGGAAAAGCTCCCAACGGAATTGCAGCAGCTTATCTATATGTTGCATCTGTTTTACTAGGACAGAGTATCCTACAAAGAGATGTATCCACTATTGCTGGCGTCACCGAAGTCACAATCAGAAATAGATGTAAAGAGATTCTAACAAGTTACAAACTCAAAATTGCTTTGAGACCAACTCTGGCCAAAATTTAATCCCCCCTCTTTTCATTTTATTATTAATTACAAATGTGGTTAGGATCAGCTAAATTTCGTCGGTATTATATATAGAAACAAAGCAATTTGCCACATGGCAGTTCTTGAAATCAAAGATCTTCATGTAACAAGAGAGGGAAAAGAAATCCTCAAAGGAGTGAATTTGAAAACAGGACCTGGTGAAGTGCATGCCATAATGGGACCAAATGGTTCTGGAAAAAGTACACTAGCTTATACATTACTTGCACATCCAAAGTACGAAGTTACACAAGGAGACATTCTTTTGGACGGTGAAAGCATTTTGGAGTTATCTGCAGATGAAAGAGCAAAGAAAGGATTGTTTCTTGGATTCCAATACCCCACAGAAGTGGCAGGAGTAGGTTTTTCTCATTTTCTAAGAACAGCATATAATTCACTGAGTAAAGCATTGCAAGGAGAAAATAGAGAAGTGTTCATTACAGTAAGAGAATTTCAAAAGTATCTTAAAGACAACTTAAACAAAGTAGGATTAAAAGAAGAATTCCTTTCAAGATACCTAAATGAAGGGTTTTCTGGAGGAGAAAAAAAGCGTGCCGAAGTTTTACAGATGGCAGTCCTAAAACCAAAGATTTCAATTTTAGACGAACCTGATTCAGGTTTAGATATTGATGCAGTTCAATCTGTTGCAAAAGCAATTAGCGAAGTTGCAGACAAGGATGCAACAATAATAATAATCACCCACTATGCAAGAATTTTGAAATTCTTGAATAAACTTGACTTTGTTCACGTCTTTGCAAGAGGCAAGGTCCTAAAAACTGGCGATGCTTCACTTGCAGACAAG
>JAICHE010000134.1 GCA_025922755.1 Nitrososphaeraceae archaeon | reverse complement strand
TAAAGAGATTCAACCCATTAATGAAACAATTCAAGAATACAATGAAGTTATTGGTTCATTTAGAAAATGGAAGGTTAGAGGAGCCATCTCGGTAAAACCTACTCAAATTGGACTTTCAATTTCTTACAACACTTGTTTAAGAAATTTTGAAAAAATTATAGATTCTGCGTCCAAATCTCATGTGTTTGTTTGGATTGACATGGAATCTTCAGACCACACAGATGAGACTCTTGATTTGTATCATGATTTGTTTTCAAGGTATGAACGCCTAGGTATCGCAATCCAGGCAAATTTAAAGCGAAGTTTTGATGACGTGAAGGGATTAATTCATCATGGGGCAAAAATTAGGCTTACAAAAGGAGCATATAGCGAAGACAAAAAGATAGCCTACAAGACAAAAGAAGAAGTTGATACGAATTTTGAAAAAATTATGAAATTTTTGTTTGAAAAAGGAAATGAATTTGCTATTGCAACTCACGACTCAAAACTCATACAACTAGCGATGAATTTATCTAAAAATAATCCAGTAAAGTTTGAATTTCAACTTTTAAAGGGAGTACGAGACGAAATCAAGCCAAAGTTGGTCAACGATGGTTTCGTAATATCGGACTATATTCCATATGGTACTAATTGGTTACCTTACTCGATAAGACGTTTGAAGGAAAGAAAAAGAAACATACTGTTACTTGGAAGCTCTTTTATTCAATCACACAAAGTTTGAGTTTGAGATCTCAAAAATTGTTGCAAATAGTTTTCACCACCTGCTCCTTTGCCAGTAGAGCCAGAACCTTTCCATCCAACAAAGGGTTGGCTCTGAACTAATGCAGCAGTAGTTGCACTGGCTTCTCGGTTTGCATAAACTGTACCGGCTTGAATTTTTTGGAAAAACTCTTGTATCTGTTTTTTATCGTTTGAAAAAATTCCTGCAGTTAACCCATATTCAGTCTTGTTTGCCAGTTTAATTCCCTCTTGAAAATCATCGTATGTATCTACACAAAGAAAAGGCAGGAATAACTCTTCTTTAATTAATTTATGATCTTCTGGAAGATTTGTAACTATAGTAGGTTCGACAAAATAACCTGAACTGTGTTCTTTTTCTTTTAGAATATTGCCACCAAAAATTATTTTTCCATCTTTACGTGCTAGTTTCACTGCATTTTCGAATTTTTTTATGGCATCTTCATTTATCACAGGACCTAGGAAAGACTCGCGCTTCCAGGGCATTCCGATGTTTAGCGATTTTGTATTTTCTAGTAATTTTTGAGTAAATTTATCGGCGATATCTTTTTGGACATATACTCTTGAGCAGGCACTGCATTTTTGTCCCCCATAACCAAATGCTGCACGAACAACACCCAATGCGGCTTTGTCCAAATCTGCGTTTTTAGTCACAATTACGGGATTTTTACCTCCCATTTCTGCAATAAACGGTTTGGAACCTTTCTCTGAAAATTTTCTGAGTCCAGCTATTCCTACCTCGCGGGAGCCTGTAAACGCAATTCCATCCACATCAGGACTGTCAATGAGGGTTCTTCCCACAACTACACCATCACCAGTAACAAAATTTACTGAACCTTTTGGAACTCTGTTTATCAATTCCTTGACAAAAAAATACGATGAAATCGGGGTTGCACTAGCAGGTTTTAAAATCGCAGTGTTTCCCGTAAGTAATGCCCCAGTAGTCATCCCGATTGCAATTGCTGATGGAAAATTAAATGGTGCAATTATTCCCCAAACACCAAAAGGTTTCATTATAGTTTGGGTTTTTTCATTTGGATTGGGATGAGAAGTTTGTTTGCAAAACCCTTGGTTTTTTTCTAATTGGTACGAATAAAATCTCATAAAATCTATTGCTTCATCGATATCATTCATTGCTTCAATTCGATTTTTCCCATTTTCAAAACAAAGCCAAGCAGCTAACTCGAATTTTTTTTTCGAAAATTTATCTGCAACATCTTTGAAAATTTTTGCTCTTGCCTCGTATGATGTGGTACTCCATTTAGTAAAAGCATTTTTTGCAGAAACAATTGCTTTCTTTGTTTGATTTTCGTTTAGTTTAGGGAATTTGGCCAATAAAATTTTGGTATCTGATGGACATCTTACTTCAATCTCTTCATCAGAAAAAACTTCTTCCCCATTAATGAAGTTAGGATATTTTTTTCCAAATTGATTTTGAATAGAATCAATTGCACTGTCAAATTTTAAATCAAAATCATCAGTTTTATTTTGTAAAACTGCTTTCCCCCAAGTGTACTCGTTTTCAAACATGTTGAAGATTAGATTTTATCATATTTTAAAGGGGAGTTTTATTCCAAAAATTGGTTTTAAAATAAATTATTTCTTCTTTAGATTTTGAACAATTGTGGCAATATGTTCTGTAAATTTTGGTCCTTCTGCATCTTTTCCTTCAAATCTTACCTTGGCAGCAGGTTTGTTTATTTTGATTTTCTTTCTAAGATCTGCAGGAGTGCCAAGTAGTACGGCATCACAATCAACATTGTTGATACTTTCTTGGAGATCTTGTAGTTGTTCAGGGCTATATCCTAATGCTGGCAAAAAAGGGCCAATCTGGTACTTTTCAAATGCATCTCTAATGGATCCCACTGCTTTGTCCTGAGGATCAACTAGTGTGCAACTGTGTCTTTTTGCAGCAAATACTCCTGCCCCGGTTTTTAGATTTCCATGCGTGATTGAAGGCCCGTCTTCAATTACAAGTACTCTTTTTTTTGTGATCAATTCTGGGAGATCAACTGTTACCTCTGAATTTACTTTGAAAATTTTAGCCTTAGGATTTAAGCTCAAACAAGACCTTTCTGTATTTTTTATCATATCAGAAGAGGCAACATTTGCTTTGTTGATAACTATTGAATCTGCAATTCGTACATTTACCTCACTTGGATGATACAAAGTTTCATGGTTTTGTCTAAGAGGGTCAGCTACAACTATCGTGTAGTCTGCCTTGAAAAACGAAAAATCATTGTTTCCCCCATCCCAGATAATAATATCACATATTTTTTCGGCCTTTTCTAAAATCTCTTTGTAATCAACTCCTGCAAAAACATCGACATTATTTTGTATATGGTCTGAATACTCTTCTTCTTCTTCAGTAGTAATTTGATATTTTAAAAAATCATCATAGGTTTTAAAATGCTGTACTGCAATTGAAAGATCTCCGTAGGGCATCGGGTGTCGAACTACTGCTGGTTTTAGACCTGTTTTTCGAATTTCATCTACAACCATCCTTGAAATCGTACTTTTACCAGCGCCCGTTCGAGTTGCCAGAACAGAGATTACAGGTTTATTTGATTTTAGTTGTGTGTCTTTTGGCCCTAATAATGAAAATGACGCCCCTGCTGCCATTGCTTTTGAGGCAATATGCATTATGTCTTCATACAAAACATCACTATAGGAGAAAAACACTTCATCTACACTATTTTGTGAAATAAGATCTTGGAGTTTCTCTTCAGAAAAAATTGGGATTCCTTGAGGGTAAAGATTTCCTGCAAGTTTTGCAGGATAAGTTCTGTCTTGAATGAAAGGAATTTGCGCTGCAGTAAATGCAATTACCTCATAGTTTTGATTATCTCGAAAATACATGTTAAAGTTGTGAAAATCTCTTCCTGCAGCACCAATTATGATTGCCTTTCTTACCATGTTGACTTCAGAACTATTCTGTAGTTTTCATTTGTAAATAATGGTTCCTGTTTTAAGAAGGGTTGTATCTTTTGCTTTTTTGATAGATGCAATTACTGCTTTGTTTCCTGTTTTTTTAACAAATTTTATTGCAGCTTTAATTTTTGACTCCATGCTTCCTTCCTCAAAGCAATATAATAAAAATTCAATTTTACAAGATTTAGAAAAACAAAAAAGAAGTATTAAGTAACATCGCATACCATTTTAATCGCGAAATCACAAGTGACTATTGCCCTCCAAAAGAAGGAATTTTTCCCTTTTTTTACTAAATCATTAATATTTAATTGAAAATGTCAATAT
>JAICHE010000133.1 GCA_025922755.1 Nitrososphaeraceae archaeon | reverse complement strand
TATGCGAGTTGAAGTTTTAATGTTAGGATGAAAATCTTCTTCTTTTTTCATGTTATCGTAATGCGGGATTCACTTATTTACATTAAATATGAATATCATGTTTAAAAATTATACATTCAAAACATATTACCCAATAGTAATTACCACCGGTGTTAATTGCACAAGTCAAAATAAAAAAATAATCAAAGAATTTTTTAATATTGTATTTTCTGGATTTGGAAGTGAGTAGTTTATCTTACAGGCGGTTTAAGAATAACATCGATTTTTTCAACATCCATTTGAATTCCGTTTGCAAATAACCTCAAATATACTTCATATTTTATCTCATTACCTTCAGAGCCTGAAGATGTAATTGAAATTCTTTGCTTGCCCGTTTGCTCATCTTTATTATCTAATGTCTCATTAATTTCGTACCTTTCAATATTTATGAAATTTGAATTATTATTATCAATGTAAGCTTCTACTTTCAAATCCTTTGCTAATCCATCCTCATTACTTTTTACACGAAATTCAATGTCTTTTTCATCGCCTGAATTAATTTCAATTCTTTTGGAATTGAGATCAGCAAAACCAAGTTGTCCATTTTCATTGTTTTTGTCAAATGGAAGGGCAGAAGAAAAAGATGGAATCACTTTGACCTGTATAGTCTCACTTCCTACATATTGTCCATTTACGTATGGTTTTAATTCAACCACATAAGTTATCTCACTTCCTTGGGTTTCATACGCTATTGCAGGAACCATTGAAAATTTTTTCAAACCTTCTTCACTTCCAATAATTTTATCAATTGTAGTGTTTTGCAATCTCAAAAATTTTGGGGTTGCATATTCTGAAAACGTGTGGATTTCTGCATTAGCCACATCTTCACTTCCATAATTTTTTAGATCAAAGGTAATTTCACTCTCTTCAAATTTTTTAATCTTGTATTCTTTAGGCTCAATATTTTCAATCTCGATTCCGGATGGAATTTGTCCTATAGCATAACCTATCGCTACCAACACTGCAGCAACAATTATCCCAGTCATGATTCGCTTATCGAACATAATGTTTCAAAACTCTGATGGTATATCTAATTTGTTTTTGAAAAAAAATGGGTCTAGTTTAGGAATGTAGTTTCTAAACTATGTTTTTGGTTTGCCAATAGAATTATAAATTTTCAGTGTTTTAATTTCCAGACAAGTCGTATCCACTGTCTTGGTCATTATCGTTAAAGTCGATCTGTTGATCTTCTTCTTGCATTTCACCGATCTCTAAGTTTTTCCATTCTTTTTCTAGTTTTGTTTGATTTTTCTTCATCAATGATCTTTTAGGTAAAACAAATAATTAACAGAGAAGTATACTTGTGTCAAGAAGACATACAGAAACGTCCGTATTTTTTAAATATTTTTTTTCGTATTGTTTGAAAGAAGATGTGATGTCAAATTTATCTTTTGAAAACTTACAAGATTGGAGATCTGCAATCAAGAATATTCTGAATTTGCCAGAACTTAGGTTTGTTGGGATCATATGTAACACGGGTTGTCCTTTCGAAGGCAATGATAAAAAAGGGATTGTTCCAATTGCAGAGATCGATCAATACAAGGGTGATCAATACTAATGTCATCAACAAAATCAGATCAGAGGCAAGTTGTAAAAAACGTCTCCATATCAAAACCTGGTTTGGAGATGATTGGAATTATCAACAAACGAGGAAGGATGATAGATTCGCTAGGTTTTGATTCCTTGAATATGCCCGAAACCAAAAAGGAGATGTTTCTGATGAAGATTGCCCTACAAACCTCCATGCAGAGTGATTTTGATGAAGAATTAGGAAAAGTCAATTATTATGTGACCCAGCATGGGGAACGAAAATTTATCTCAATTCCAATATTTGATGATGATACTCTACTAATAATAGCAAAAAACCACTGTAACCATGAAATACTAGTTAACAATATTACTCAAAAACTGAAAAACTCTGAGCGTTTGGACGAGAATTTTCTAAAAGGAGTTGTGAAGTGATTTGAACATTTATGACACTAAACTAGTATTTTGCATCAAATGCGATAGACCCATCGGAGAGATATATTATAATGCAAAAATTACTGACCCAATGTGTGGTCAATGTGATAATTCAATTCCTAATGTAAAGGATCAATGGTCATCCAGAATGAAAATTTCCTCAACTAAAAAATTGCAAAGCCAAATTCATTTTAATGATATTATGAACTAAATCTAATTTTCACACCTTTACTTCGTTTGGAAACTAGAACATTGGCAATCTCATTTTTCTAATGCTTTTTCTAGAACGTTTATTATCATATCTTTTGGTGTTTTTGGATAGGGCCCTCAGTAGTTTTTGGCTAAGATCTTCTAACGCCTCACTAAGATCAAATCCAACTGAACTGAAAACTAGAGGGGCATGATGGGAAGTTGTAACTATTGTAGTCACTTCATACTTTCCTTCTTTTTTATCTCTATTTCTGTGTTGTTTGATTGAAACCCTGGCCTCATGTATTTCAGAATAAGCTTTTTGCACTTTTTTGAGAGTGTTATCAAATTTCTTGCTAATTAATTTAATATTTTTCTGGTCTTCGGGCATTCCTACAATGTATAATGGAATTGGTGTCTCTAGTTTTGATACTAGTAATTCCAGGATGTCTCTATATGTGATTATTCCTTGGAGATTTTCCCAGAGACTGACTAAACAGCAAGTAGCTTCTGTTTTTAACATAGAGGTTATGATTTTATTGATATTGTCATTGGGTGTGCATTGTGGAATTCTTGTATTTCCAATATTCCCAATTTTAAATTCTAGTTTATGAGTTGTCTTGCCTTTAAATGATTTTTTCCCTTGTCTCTCTTGCGGTATAATACACTTGAGAATATGTGTAGATGTGAGAACCTGTTTTATCTTTCCTTGATTCACCACAGGTAGATGATCTATTCTTTTTGAAATCATTATTCTTTTGGCAGTGCCAAGTAACTCTTCTGAAGAAATTGTTATTGGATTCTTAGTGTAAATCAAGTTGGCCTTGATCCATTTGTTGTCTTTAGTTGAAAGGGTCTTCAAGATTTGTTTTGCAGTAACTACCCCTATGATTTGATTTTTTTGAACTATAGGAACTTCGCGAATTCTATAGTGTGTAAGAATATCTGCAGCTTTTTGAATAGAGTCAATTGAAGATATGTGGGGAATTGGATAAAGAAATGACCCTATCGCCATTTTAGTAATATTTTTTGCGTTTAATAGTGCTCTGATGTTAGTTGAAAGGGTGGATTTTCCATCAAAATAGAAAACATCATATGCATTATCTTTTGCAATTTTGTTAATAACACTGGAAACAGTATCAGATGGATCAATTATGGTTGCATCAGAAATCAATGAGTCTACTTTGGTAGTCTGTATATCCCTGAGATGCTCATAAATGGTATCTGTAATCATTTTATTCTACCTTAAGACCTACAAGATCTATCTCATCATCTTTACTGAATTGCCTTTTGCGACTTTGATTCTCTGCTTTTACTTTGCCTATTTTTGCGTTTATTTTTCCCATTATGATTAATTTACTTGATGGATAATATGTCATATGTACAGATTGGTCACTGGAAAATGTAAATTTTGATTAAAAAAATCTATTTTTCAGTGTGTTTCATAAATTGTGATCGTGACTATGGTTAATGAAATCCTAAATGTAATTCCACAAATGACTAAAGTGCTGCCATCAAACTATTCCATAAGATTAATTAGAAATTGCGGACATATTTGTAGGTCTTGGTGACACAAGCATCCATTTCTCTTAACTATCAATTTTATCGTAAAAGAACATGATGAAATTAACCAATACTGATGATTTACCCATCTCTTCGAATACCAGCAAAAAACAAGAAAAAATTCCACAAACTAAAAATTCAATATTTGAAATTCATGGGGAATCTCCGATGCAATTGGCTTTAGAAATAATATCCATTCTAGGAAGATACAACGAAATTACACTTAGGGCCAAAGGTAATGACATTTCAAATGCAGTC
>JAICHE010000132.1 GCA_025922755.1 Nitrososphaeraceae archaeon | reverse complement strand
CTCATTTCACGAAGTGATTCTGCCCATCTACTTGTAGAGTCAGCCACAAGTACAACATCTTTACCCATGTCTCTATAATATTCGGCAATAGTTACACCAGTATAGATACTTGCTTCTCTGGCTGCTACTGGCATGTTACTAGTATTTGCAACCAAAACTGTTCTATCCATTAGTGGTTTTCCTGTTCTTGGATCTTTTAGGTGTGGGAATTCTACAAGTACTTCGGTCATTTCATTTCCTCTTTCGCCACAACCGATGTATACAACAACTTGAGAATCTGCCCATTTTGCAATTTGGTGTAAGGTTACAGTTTTACCAGTTCCAAAGGCTCCTGGAATAGAACCAGTACCACCTTTTGCAATTGGGAAAAATGTATCAATAACACGTTGTCCTGTAAGTAATGGTACTGTAGGATCATATCTTTTTAGGAATGGTCGTGGTTTTCTAACAGGCCATTTGTGATACATCTTTAGTGGGATTGTTTGTCCATCTTTTTCTGTTGTTGCAACTTCTGTTTCTAAATCGTAATCTCCTTCACCAACAATATTCGTAATTTTTCCTCCTTTATGGTCAGGAGGTACCATTATGGAGTGTTCAATTAGGTCTGTTTCTTGGACTGTACCTAAAACGGTTCCTGCACTTATATCATCACCAACACTTACTTTTGGAACAAAGTGATAGTGTTTGGTTAAATCTACAGGGGTTGTTGTAATTCCCCTTCCAATAAAGGAACCTGAGGCTTTTGATAATTCTTTTAGAGGTCTTTGAATTCCATCATAAATTTGTCCAATAATTCCTGGACCTAAAAGTACACTAAGTGGGTTACCAGTACCAACTACAGGCTCGCCTGGCTTCAATCCACTTGTTGATTCGTAAACTTGGATAAACGCAACATCTCCTGTTAATCTAATTACTTCTCCTACGAGTTTAGAATTTCCAACTGTCACTGTCTCATACATTTTTGCATCAGACATTCCATCTGCTCTTACAGCCGGACCGCTGACCCAAACAATTCTGCCTTGAGCTGCCATACTAATTACCTACTCCGAATTGAGTTGCAATATCTTTCCTAATTAAAGGCTTCAATCGTTCTATTCTGGCATCAACAGTATTGTCAAAAGTCATAGAGCCATCTTTGGATTTTACTTTAACACCACCGAGACATTCAATAGTTTCTGATGATAATTCAGAACCTGGATATTGTGGTAACATAGACTGAACAATTTCTTTATCTTTGGTGTTTGTAAAAACAACGATTTCCGTTGTTCCAAGTATTTTGGTGGATTCATCTAAGAGAGACTTAAGTAAATTAGAATAATCGCCACTACGATCAGCATTTGCAATTTCACCAAGAGCTTTTTCGAATACTTTGTTAATTGATTCCTCTATTGTGGTAAGTTGCTTGTTTCTGGCTTCGAGATCTGCACCTCCCATGATTTGTTTTTCAATTTTATCTGCTTCTTTTTTGCCATCATTGATGATTTGGTCATATTCTTGCTCTAAAATTTTAGCGGAATCTTCTAGTTTTTGTTGAGATTCTGTGAGAGCCTCGTTAAGGCTTGATAAAATATTTGATTCTGTTTGACTTAGAATTTTGTCTATGGTTCTTTCTAATGCAGAATCAGGTGCCAATGTTTGGCGTTGACTTGCTAATAGATTTTAATGTTTGGTAATTGATCTAATCAGAAAGATATTAAAAACAAAAAAATATCATCAAAGCATCTTGGCTACCTCGGATCTGAAGCTTGGGACCGTTATTTTACCAAGAAGTGAGTCTCCAAGAGCGATCTCTAGATTAACAGAGTTTGAGTGGTTTCACAAAATAGACTCTGAAAATGATCTGGTGACTCCAGAAATTGATGACCTTCTTTTAGAAGCTCAAAAATCATATCAAGAGATTAGTGATGTGGTAAAAGGGTTAGAAATTCCCATGGATGTAGGGATTTTAGAGATACTTTTCAAAGGAACTGTAATCAAAAAAACAGATTATGAGATTGATGAAATTGAAGAAATGATAAACTACCTAAAGGAAAATGCCCCTGCCATTATTCAAAAGCCTGCTGAATTGCTTGAAGAGCAGAAAAATACCAAACTTGCAATTGAAGAGTATACTTCACTTAAAGAGACTTTAGAAGTGGTTAAGAAAATGAAAGTGGATTTGAGCGGTTTTGGTTTGATGAAATACTTTTACACTAACCTGTTTGTAATAAATTCCGCTGATTTTGAAGAGATTAATCGTTCCTTAGAAGACATTGCAATTTTCAAATTTGATTTAGGTAATAAGGAAAAATCTGCACTTCTTTTAATTTCTGATGCGAAAGATTCGGAAAAGGTTCTAAAAGTAATGAGGAGTTTCAATTCTAATGCATTTACGATACCAGAAGGAGTTTCACAGATTCCTAGTGAGGCATATGAAAATGCCAATGCAAAAATTAAAGAGTTAACGGCGAAACGATCATCCATTACAAAAGAAATTGCAAGACTCAAAAAAGGTCTTAGACGAAATATTCTGGCAATTCATGAAAAAGCCAAAGTTGCAAAAGATGTACTTGAGACTTTAAGAAAACCAGGGGGTACAAAGCATTTTGCTGTAATTCAAGGATTTATTCCAGAAAAGATGGAGAAAAAATTCCACGATTCTACTAATCAGTGGACCTCCATTGTAGAAAATGTTACTGATCCTAAGCTAGTAAATGAGTTACCAACTCTGTTTGACAACAAGAGGTTTGTAAGAACATTTGAAGTAATTACAAAGAGTCAAGGAATTCCAAAGAAGGGGGAACATGATCCCACTCCGATGATTGCTTTGATGTGGCCTATTTTTTATGGATTAATGTTTGCAGATTTGGGTCATGGTTTATTGTTGATGGGTTTAGGATTATTATTCAAAGTAAAAGGACAAGGCGATGTTTCAAAATGGGGAATGCTAATTGCGATTTCCGGAGCCTCTGCTGCGATAGCAGGTGTAGGAGCAGGAGAGGCATTTGGTTATCACCTTGATCATTTAGGTCCATTTGAAGGATTATTAGAAGAGGGCGGAGCCCTTTATTCAGTAAGCTGGATTGTAGGAATACTTAGCGTTGCAGAACTAACATTTGATCAAGTAATCAATATTCTAAAAGTCTCGTTATTCCTAGGGATCATTCATCTTGTATGGGCAATGATTTTGAGGATGCAAAGGCTTGCCCAAGCCGGTCAAAAACTTGTGTTGTACATGGAAGCAATTCCAAATCTAACACTTTATGGCGGAATTGTTGTAATTATGATGTGTGCAATTGGTTCCCAATATGATGTAATGAATATGTATTCAAGAGTGCACACCGAAGCTGTTCCATGGGTAACAGTATTTTTGGGTGATTGGGCCCAAGTATGGATAGTAACCAGAATTGCAGTTGTTGTAGTTATTGCATCAATGGTCATAATGATGATTGGAGGTATTATGCATGCAAAAAAGCATCCTGGAGAGGGAGATGCAGGAAGTGTGGTCATGGAGGTATTTCTTGGAAAAACGGTTGAAAGTTTAGCACACACAATCAGTTACGCTCGGCTTGGAATCATGCTGCTGGTCCATGCAGCTTTGTTGTTAACGGTTAATAATGCATACACTTCTCTTGGGGGTGCAGAATCTCCAGGAGCTTTGGCAATGATTATTGGAGGCAATTTAGGAATTATGATGATTGAGGGATTGATTGTATACATCCAGTCTCTTAGATTGCATTTGTATGAATTCTTTACAAAGTGGTATGGAGGTGGTGCAAGACCATTTGCACAACTTAGACAAGAATTGATTTACAATAATTTTATCTGGAAAAAAAAGTAATCTATTTTTAAAAATAAAAAAATCTAGTCACTTTTGGCTTTGTCGTGACCTTTTTTGGCAGCATTCTTTGTTCCTTCATATCCTTTAGTACCAAGCTCTGCGCCTTTTTCAACACCTTTCTTACCAAGATCGGTTCCTTTTTCAACACCTTTTTCTGCAGTGTCTTTGATTTTTTTTAGAAATCCCATACAATTCTTTTTTCACTTGTAGT
>JAICHE010000131.1 GCA_025922755.1 Nitrososphaeraceae archaeon | reverse complement strand
TGATGAGAGAACAGCTCTCCCTACAGCAATTACATGGTCTTTAAACAAAATGGGAGTATCAGAAGAAATTCGGATGTTTTTTCCAGTAGAAACGACATGTTTACAAAAAACAGAACGACCCTCTTCTACAAATGGTGCGGCATCAGAGTTTACCTCAAGGCAGTTTTCTTTGAATTTTTTACTTTTTAACAATAATTGTGCAAAATATGGAGTTATTGCTAGTCCACCATCAATTCGTAATGTGCAGAGTAATTTTTCTTCATGGTTAACTGTTCTAATTCTGCCGGTTTTTTTTGAATATGTGATTTCAATTTTTTTTGGTAGATATTTTGAAACTCCCTTTCCGAACAAGGCATCTATTGTTTGTTTGAGTTTATTCACATGATCCATATCAGAAGAAATATTTTATTCTAAATATTAGTTCAATGATTTTATTTATATTTCGAATTAAACTATATAGATAGGATATTTTTATTTAGATTATGGATGAAAGAGAAGAAACAAGGAAAATTCAGTTTACCGGGAAATCTTCCTATATTGTTTCTCTACCCAAGCAATGGATAATGGAGCTTGGCCTAAAGCAAGGAGATCAGATTAGAATGATTAGGAAAGGATCATCAACTTTAGAACTTTATCCACCAAAATTTGAAACGAGATCTCAGAAAAAAGAGGATGCCTTAATTGAAATTGGTATTGATGAAAAACCCTCTACAGTTGTTAGAAAATTAATTTCACTTTATTTTTTAGGATATAAGACAATTAATGTAAAACCAAAATCAGGAAGACTGGACCCAAATCAAAGAACGGCGGTGAAAGAGGCAGTTAAAAAGATGTTAATGGGATCTGAAATCATTTCAGATTCTACAGGAGGAATAACTATTCAGGTTTTAGTTAATCTTTTGGAACTTTCAGTAGACGGGGCATTTAAGAGAATGCTTCACTTGACAAAGTCAATGTCAAATGATGCTCTATTAGCATTAAAAGAAAATAATTTAGAATTGGGTCAAGAGGTAATTAATACAGATGATGAGGTTGATAGGTTTGGATTTTATATTATACGTCAATTGAAAATTGCAATTCAAAATGAACATATGTTAAAGGAGATGGGTTTTAGAAATGCAAGAAATTGTCTTGGATATAGATTGGTTGTAAAAAATATTGAAAGAACCGCAGATCACGCTACCTTTATTGCGAGAGATCTTTTAGAGTTTAAAAAATCTGTGAAAAAGGAAATTTTTAATAAAATTCAAGAAATGAATGAATTTTGTCTGAGTGCATTGGATGATGCCTGTTTGGCTTTATTCAAAGAAGATTATAATCATGCTGAACAAATAATTGAAAAAACAGCAGAAATTACTAAATATGAAAAAAGAATTCGTGATGCATCAAAATCTCTTAAAGATGATGAAGAAATTTACCGAATAAGAAGAATTACTGAGAGTGTAAGAAGGGTTTCAGAATATGCAAGCGACATTGCAGAAATTGTTCTAAATATGAATATAGATAAGGCTATCAAGAAAAAGGCTTTAGGTTGAATTTGAGTTAGCCAGGTTTTAATCTTAGGTAAAATGGATAAATAAGAAAAATGAATTCTGCAATTTTAATCACCTATGACAAGGAAGATTCGATAAATGAAGCACTTGGTTTGTGTGATGCTGCAGGATATCAGATATTACACACAATTACTCAAAATTTCCTAAAAAAGCCAAAGTATGGAATTAGTAGTGGTGTACTTGAAAACTTGCAAGACCTTACTGAAAAACTAAGACCAGATGTGATTATTTACGATGAGATTCTCAAACCTAGTCAGAATTATAATTTGGCATCAGCCCTTCACAGAGAAATATTAGACAGAGAGTCTCTAATTCTTGAAATTTTTGAGAGTAGGGCATCTAGTTCAGAGTCAAAATTACAAGTAAAACTTGCACAACTTAGATACGAGATGGCCAGAGCCAAGGAGAGAGTGCGTTTATCTCGAATTGGAGAACAGCCGGGATTTATGGGAATTGGACAATTTGAAGTCGATGTTTACTATAATGATATAAAACATCGGATGCAAACTATAAAATCAAAATTAGAAAAAGCTGGAAAACAACGAGAACTACATAGACAATCAAGGAAAAGACAGGGATTCAAAACTATATCATTAGCAGGATACACTTCTGCTGGAAAAACTACCTTGTTTAACAAGTTAACAGGAGAGACAAAAGATCAAAGCAAGGAGTTGTTTACCACCCTATCAACCACAACAAGAAGAATCACAATTGAGCATGAGCCATTTTTGATTGCAGATACGGTTGGATTTATCAGCAAATTACCAGCATATATGATTGAGGCATTCAAATCGACTCTTGAGGAATTAATTTACACAGATGTAATTGTTCTGGTGATTGATGTGAGTGATTCATTATTTGATTTTAAGAAAAAATTTGCAAGTTGCATGAGGACTTTGACTGAAGTAGGAGTGGAAAGAGACGTGGTTATTTTTGTTTTGAATAAATCAGATTTGGCATCAAATTATGAAATCAATGAAAAAGTTAAGATTTTGAATTTGCAGGATAGCAAAAAATGGATCGCCGTTTCTGCATTAGTTGGGAAAAATTTGAATGAATTGAAAATTTTAATAAAAAACATAATTGAAAATCAAAGTTCTTCAAATTATAATAATAAAATCGTAAAGGAGTTCAAGGATCCATATGGTAATTGAAGTAGTAAGAATTGGTCAGAGGGTAGTAAGAGACGATAGAGTAACAACTCATGTAGCTTTGGTTGCACGAGCATTTGGCGCTACAAGAATTTACATGAACGAGATAAACCCAGAGATTAAAGATACTCTAGGTAAAATCAATGATAGTTGGGGAGGAGATTTTTCTATAGAGTATATGGAAAATTGGAAATCAATTATTAAAATGAAAAAAGAAGAAAATTTTAAAATTATTCATTTAACAATGTATGGAGAGAACATCAATGAAATACAATCAGAAATTACCAAGGAAAAAAATTTGTTGGTAGTTGTAGGGGCAGAAAAAGTTCCTAGAGAAATTTACGAGTATGCCGATTATAATGTAGCAATTGGATCTCAGCCGCATTCTGAAATTAGTGGCCTTGCCATATTTTTAGATAGAATTCAAAAAGGTAATCAATTTAACAAATTTTTTTCAAATGCCAAAAGAAGGATTATTCCCACAAAAAAGGGGAAAAACGTCGTACTGGAGACAAGGGATTAATAATAGAATACAAGTAGTCATTAAAGTTGGTAGACAAATACGAAGATCCATTTGTACGAATTGCTTCCATGATAGGAGGCGACGAATATCTAAAGGTAGCAAGATCACTTTTGAAGGCGGAAGATGCTACAGATGAAGAAATTGCAAGTTCTACGGGGTTAAGAATAAACATGGTAAGAAAAGTCTTGTATGATTTGTTTGGAAAATCCCTAATAACTGGAATTAGAGTAAAGGATGAAAGAAAAGGATGGTTTGTCTATCGATGGAGAACAAGACGAGAAGAGGTAGAACATTTTATTGAAAATCAAAAAAAGAAGATTACCGAAAGATTACAACAAAGACTAGATTTTGAAAATCATTCTGATTTTTATCATTGTGGAAATGAAGATTGTCCCAGGGTAACCTTTGAGGATGCATTAGAAGGAATGTTCAAGTGTCCATCATGTGGTAGTGTTTTAAATTTGAAGAAAAACGACAAGTCAAAAAAAGCATATTCAAAGAAAATTGATGAGATTAAAAAAGACATGCAACAGACATTCTAGTTTTAATATTTCAGATGATTATATTTGATTAGAAAAAAACAAAAAAGTAAAAAAGTTTCAAAGAAATTAATTGAAAAAATTTTGGTTCCTCTTGATGGTTCAAGAAATTCTTTTCGTGCATTAAAAGAAGCAATTAATTTGGCAAGATTCACAAAATCACAAATCGTGGGAATTTATGTAATTCCAAAGGACATATCGTCACTTCCTTTACTTGAACTTGTTCAACCTCTGTCATCACTAAAACCGATTAGATTCCAAGAGAAGAT
>JAICHE010000130.1 GCA_025922755.1 Nitrososphaeraceae archaeon | reverse complement strand
TAAAAATAATTTTAGAATTAATTTAGAAGAAACTATGATCGTTTCAATTAAGCTGCTTTATCGTGATGTTCTTGGTTTGACTGATCAACTTTGATTGCTTGAGGAGGACATACAGAAACGCACGCCATACACCAGATGCAATCATGTTCTCTTATGGGGTCTGCTTTGTCAGTGTAATCTGCTCTCTGATCTTTTTCAGTGCTACCAGAGCCATCGAAGGACTTTCCTACAGCTTCTTTTGCCGGAATGTCTTTTTCGGTTCTATACCACTGAAACACTTGTACTGGACATGCCTCAATACATGCACCATCTGCTACACAAGAATCCCAGTCTACTGCCACCATTGTTCCACTAACACCCAAAGGTACTAGTTCTTCGTTTCTTGCCTTGTATGCGGCTTTAACTTCATCATTGTTTGCCGCCTCGGCACCTTCTTTTCCTGGACCCCACATAACATGATAATGCTCTCCATCTGAGTGCAAAATCTTTCCTAGTGGTTTTAGGCCTTCAGGGAAGTTCTCTGCTATTGGCATGTCTGACTTCTGATGTAGATATTATTTAAAGCTAGACCAGATTTAATACGAATGAATCAAGGCGATCAGTTGTTGTTTAATATTTTTTGTCATCCTATATTCCCTTACGTTCATATCGTTTGACTTGAAAATACCATAGTTGGATATTTTCAAGTACGATGTTTATCGTGGACCTAACATTGGAGTATACATTTCGGTAAATGATGATTTTGTTTTTTTGCCCATGGGTTTTGCTAAAACTAAGGCAGAAAAATTATCCGAACATCTAGATGTAAAGCCGTTATACACCTCAATTGCAAATACCAGACTTTTAGGAGCACTGATGGTTGGAAACAATAATGGAATTCTAATTCCCACTACTGCATATTCAGAAGAATATGATTTTCTAAAAAAGGAAACTGGACTAAATATTGGAGTGTTGGATTCAAAATATACTGCACTTGGAAATGTGATTTGTGCAAATGATAAAGGAGCAATTGTATCACCATGGCTTTCAAAAGATGATGTGCAAACAATAGAACAGATTTTAGGTATAGAGGTAGTGCAAAAGAGAATAGCTGGAATGAATCAAGTTGGAGCAGTCATGGTTGCAAACAATTCGGGTGCCGTAATTCACCCAGAGGCAGATGAAGAGGATATGAAGATGTTTGCAAATACACTTGGAGTAAAAATAGAACATGCGACAATCAACAATGGTATTCCATATGTGAAATCAGGAGTTTTGGCAAATAATCACGCGGTAGTTGTAGGTACACTCACTACAGGTCCAGAAATAATGATGCTCACTAGGGCTTTTCTAAATTAAGAACAGAAACAGGATCGTCTGTAATGGTTTCAATATCAATCTGGGATTCATCGCCACTCTTCATATCTCTTACCACAACTTTTCCCTGCTCTAGTTCTTTTGGTCCAACTATAACGCAAAATCTAGAATTGGCAGCTTGATCCATTTGTTTTTTAAATTGTTTTCCAGAAATGTCAATGTTGGTTGGAATGTTTGCTAGTCGTAATAATGAAGCAATACTCATTGCAACTTTTTGCATTTCTTCGTTGACATACAAAACAGATACACGAGGTTGAATAGCATCTGAAATAATTTTTTGTTCTTGCATGGTAAGTATGATTCGTTCCACACCACCTGCAACTCCAGTGGCTCCAATGTCGTCTCGTCCAAATGCTTTGGTAAGTGAATCATAACGTCCACCCCCAGCCAAGGCACCTAGGGTGGAGTTTTTATCAAATACTTCAAAAACAGTTCCTGAA
The DNA here is from genome assembly GCA_025922755.1 of Nitrososphaeraceae archaeon. Taxonomy (GTDB): domain Archaea; phylum Thermoproteota; class Nitrososphaeria; order Nitrososphaerales; family Nitrosopumilaceae; genus Nitrosomaritimum. The sequence continues at coordinate 2,256 of JAICHE010000130.1, read as the reverse complement.
TAATAATCCAAACCTCTAACGATACCAAAATTAATTCTAACATTTGATACACCGCGATTTTCCAAAGAGTCAAACAGTTCTTTGAGATAATCCCAAGAATCCAAACTTGTGGTATCAATTTTTTGTTCTATTTCTTTGATATCTCCTTTAATTTGTGAAAAATCTAAGATTTTTTCTAGTTTTTCTGTATCGTACCGGTCCTTAAATTCATCAATAATTTCTTGTCTTGATTTTTTTTGGATTTTATCAATTGCTCTTAAAATATCTGCTGTCAGTTCCAGATTTTTAGAATCAAAAATTTTGTTGATGTATGATTCCACTAGAGTTCTATGGTTAATGTCAATGGTAATATCCTTGAGTAAAAGAGAATCAAATAATCGTGAAGTAAACTCTATAATTTCAGCCTCAGATTCTATACCAGGTTTTCCATAAACTTCAATATCCCATTGGTGAAAGTATCTGTATCTCCCTTTTTGTGGTTCGTCATATCTAAAAACTCCGCCAAAGCTTGAAATTTTTGCTGGAAGACGCATTGATTTCTGAGATGTTGCATAACGTGTCAAACCAACGGTAAAGTCAAATCGCAGAGCAACTTCTCTATCTCCTTTATCTTTGAAAAAGTAAATCTCTTCTTTAATGGCAGGACCAGACTTTGTCTCCAATACCGATAGTAGTTCCATTGGTGATGGATCCATAAATGAAAAGTCATACAAATTTGATAATTGTTTAAAGTGGGATCTAATGTGCTCGATGTTGGCATGCTCAGATGCCTCAAAATCTTTCATTCCACGTGGTAATTCCAAGATAGTTTTGGTGTTAGGTATAGTGATTTAGATATTTCTCTAATCTAACACCCATGTTTTTTTGCCCAAGAGTCTTGGGCAAATTCACTTACCTCACAGAATTGAGGAAGAATCTCTGCATGTCCGACTTCTAAAATTTCTTCGTTAAGGATTAATTCGTTGCAGTAAATTTTGGCAATTATTCTTCCAAAACTTCCTTGTGTTTGTCCATCATCTTCATCAACTAAAACCTTGGAACCAATAGGACAGATTGTTTCAATATAATATTGCGCCTGAGTATAATCATAATCTCCCCATTCTGGCGTATTTACAAGTGCAAATCGAATCGATTTGTCTCCAACTACGATGGTATCACCATCGATTACCCTAGTTACAAATCCAGATATACATCGAGCATCACCCGTACATTGTTTTTCTTTTGGAATATATTTTTGGACAGGCAAAGTTATTTTTTCATCTTTAGGTTCTATTGCGGAATTTTCTGGCTCGATTATTTCTGGTTTCTCAGTAGCACTGATTTTTTGAGAGATATCAACATCAGCTACTGTTGATGTTGAAACAAAGGCTATAATTCCAATTGCAATAATAACTGCAAAGCTAACCAAAATGATCTTTCTTAAAACCATATACACTATAGTTATTCTGCAAACTTAAGATTATCTAGGAAATTGTTAGTAAAAATTCAAAATTTATTTTTCTTCAATATGCTTGAATTCTGTTTCAAAATATTTGTAGGTTTCATCATCAAGGATGCAAAATTCTACAAGTTGAATTGAAGTTTTGGGATTTTCTTTTAAGAATTTTAGTGATTCTTCAATTAGAATTGTTGCACATTTATCTTTTGGAAATCCAAAAATCCCAGAACTTATAGCAGGAATTGAAATGCTGGAAAAATTTTTTTTATTTGCTAACTTCATGATACTTTGTATCACGTTTTTTAATTTTGAGTCTTCTTCTCCTTCTCCCATTTGTGGACCAACTGCATGAATCACATAATTACACCGAAGTCGGCCAGCACTAGTTATAACAGCTGAGCCTGCGGGAACGTAATTAATTTTGTTGCTTTCTTCTTGAATGATTTTACCACCTTTTTTAACTATAGCCCCTGCAACTCCTCCGCCATGGAGAAGACGTGAATTTGCAGCATTTACGATGGCATCAACATTTCTTTCTGTAATATCAGATTTTGTTAAAATGAAAATTTTGTTGTGGATTTGTTTTTTCATCATCTTTCTCAAAAACCATTCTTTGTTGTCTTATGATAAAGATAGTTTGGATAATATTTTAAAGTCAGTGAAATTGGGAAAATCATAATTTAATTTTTACAATTTAAAATTTGTACAATCAAATCCATTATTTTGAATATTATTAAAGAAATTAGGAAAATTCATTATAATATCATTAAAGGTTAGCCCTTTTATGGATATTCAAAAATGTGAATGTCCTCCTGGAG